>JADFXW010000032.1 GCA_015233375.1 Candidatus Omnitrophota bacterium
AGATATTATCAGTAATCTTTGCATCTGTACTTTTTGAATAATACCCTGCTCTCATATTTAAGAATTTTTTATATGTATTGATATCATCAAGATTTTGAAAAGTTTCAGTAAAAGCATTAATCCTTGTAACTCCATCATGATATTTTTGTAAAGAACCAGTAGGGGCAAGCCCTTCATTTTTGTCAATTAAAACCTTGCTTTCATCATATTTTTTACGCCCCTCCTCTAAATCCCCATCAGCCACCAAAGCATACGCTGTTTGTTGTAATAAATGCACCTGCGCTGAAATAAATGATTCTTTTAGACTAATTAATATTTTTCTTAATTCATTTTCTTTATCAAATTCTTCTATCTTATCCAAAAGATTTTGATGCGGGGATATTGCATCTACAACCTCTTGATAATTACCCTGTTCATTCTGTGAATAGACGGCATTCTTTACTCTATGTAAACTATTTATCATCTCCCGTTCCTCTTGAGTGTTCATCGCCTGACTCGCTAGAGCGTTGGTGTTGTTGATATTACTTTCTACTTTTAGGCCTTCTTTTATTCGTTCAATAAAACTTGCAGCAGCAGCTTCACCCACATCAAACCCAACAAAGTATGCAGCGTTTATCGTAAAACCTCCTGTTGCCAAGAGAATACAGCCTCCTATGCTGGCCGCCACTAATATCGTTACTGTCACAAGCGCTTTTGTGCGAAAAGAAGTTCTACGATCAAATAGTCTTGATGGCGATATATTAATTTTCTTACTTATTTGCCCTCTTATTAAATCCAACCCAAGAATTGTTCCAGAGAGGGCCAGGCCAAATGAAGGATTGTCCCGTCCAAAAAAAATTCCATAGGCAAGGAGTTTTGCAGCATAAGGAGAATGTTTTTTTATAAAAGTAACAGCTTGATTTCTTACGAAACCTTTTATTCCTGCAACAGAAGCGCTTATAAGATTGATACGATTAGGATCTGCCTTGCTCACAGCAATCATTGCTCGAGTTGCATCAGCAGATTCAAGTTTGGGCCCTATACCTAAAGCAAATCCTCCCGAGAAATATTTTCTTGGAATCGTCTCTTGAGTCGTTGGGTCAACCTCTTCTTTAATATAGTTAAAAACACCCTTCTTAAAGGCCTTTAAATATTTTTGGTATATCTTCTCTTTCTCTTTAGGATCATCAATGTTAACGCCTGCCACCTTACTCTTATCCGCGTATACTTGAGACAAAATACTGTCTTTAATTTTTTTCTTATACCAGGTGGCTAAAATAAGGCTGTTATAAACCTGCCTGAGCCTTGCGAAATTCTTGTTTTTATTTACCTCTGTTGTCAGTTGTGGGATTGGGGCGCTTTCAGATTCAACGCACTATTGCTTGGCCGCGTGCTTGGGGACACGTTCTTTGTTGTTCTGTTTTGAACATGTCCCCTGGTTGGCGTTGGGGGAGTTGTAACTGACTGAATACCTGCGTGTTTCTCTAGAGAAAGATAATCCTGATCTAGCATCACCTTTAATTTTGCTTCCACCACATACGCGGCCCCTGCCTTTGCATTTTCGTACACTACCGCTTTTTCGGGTACTATCCATACCTTATTAAACGTATTGACAGGGACATCTGTTGTCCCATATCTTTTAACCGATTCTTCATAGATGCGTTTCCAAAACCTCCTACCCACCTCATCCTCTGGATAAATTAAGCTAGATGTTATCTGCTTGAGCATATAGTCTTCAGCTAATAGGTCACGGCCCATTTCTGTTAGGCCAAAACTTTTCGGGATAATGCGGTCTTTTTCGTATGGGCTTAAGTTTACCCATAAATCTTTTTCTGGGATGGTGATGCTGGCCAGGAAGTATTTGATGAGTTTGGCGGCTTCTTGTTTTAATTCAGAAGGGGACAGGTCCCTGCATTTCAAAGGCCCTGTCCCCTTTCGTACTAAAGTGGAGTCGCCTTTGTCTAAAATAAAATCAAATCGAAATGGATTGTCCGGATGAACCTTGATGCCTTTAAGTATCGGAGGATTAAGCGGCAGGCTTAAATGGACCATGACGCCAGGTGCTGGCAAGCGATAATCCTGGGCATAAACAGGTATAGGCCCTATACCTGTTAACAGAAAGCTTGCCAAGGTTAAGATAGCTAATGGAGACCTTCTCATCCTCATTCCTCCCCTCTTTTAAAGTATACAATCTAAATAAGGGGTTTGGTGAGCAGATTCCCATTTTTGAGGAAGCGTTTTCTCTTAGATTTATCGGCGGGAATATAAAATGAAGTGTCAATATTAGTAAAAGATTATATTAATTATACTCACTTCTTCTTCCTAGCCATGCAAAGCGCTATACACAGCTTCTGGATCTTTTTTAGCCACCTTCAATAAAGCTTGAGCTGGCCCTTCTGGTCGCCTCAGTCCTTGTTCCCAATTTCGCAAGGTCGAAGGACTAACCCCAATCATAAAAGCAAATTCTGTTTGCGACTGATGAAGATTTTGTCGAATAGATTTAACTGAGACAGGGTCAAGTTTTGTAACCTTTACGGGTTTAAGATCGTGATTTTGGATTTGTTTCATTTCTTTAACACTTTGTATTAACTTATTGAAGTTATGCTTGTTCATATTATTTCTCCATAATTAACGATTTTAAATATTTCAATTGGTCTGAAGTTAATTCCTCTTGTTTAGATTTTTTATAAACAAATAATAGAAAAATTTTGTGGTCGTCCGTTAGCCAGTAATAAATAATCCTTAAGCCGCCTCTTTTTCCTTTACTGGATGAAACCCGTCTTAATTTCCTTAATCCTCCAGTCCCAGGAATGGCAGCGCCTAAGGCTGGATAAAGCAATAATACTGTTTGAAGATATCTTACTCCTTCATCTTTCAGCAAGATTCTTGATTCTTTAAAGAAGACAGGTGTTTCAATAAATTCCATTTTTCTTCTTCTGGTTTAAGTATACTTCATTGAAGTATAGCTGTCAAGGCTAACTTTAAAGATTCTTCTTCAACACAGGATGATTTAATTACACTTCTTTCGTCAAATAACCCTCTTTTTTATCATACCCTGTCAATTCTAAAATGGATGACACCTGCCGGCCTTTTTTGGCCTTATTCGTTTTTTGGATAAAAATTAATACATTAATGGCTTCCACAACAGCCTCAGGGACAACAGGAGCAGCGCTTTCAGCCATCAACTGTTCTAACCTTAATAAGCCGCTTTGCGCTGAGTTGGCATGGATAGTGCTCAAACCTCCGGGATGACCTGTATTAAAAGCTTTCACCAGAGAATAGGCCTCTTTGCCGCGGACTTCGCCTATAATGATCCGGTCAGGCCTCATGCGCATGGAGTCAAATATCAAATCATTCATCGATTTTAAGAATGACGAGCGAAGCGTCAAGAGATCCTTAACCTGACATTTTAATTCTTGGGTGTCCTCGATGATAATGACCCTGTCTTCAGGGTGCGTCTTGGCAATACAGTCTAAAATTGCATTCGCAAAGGTGGTTTTGCCTGACTGGGTCCCGCCAATAACTAAAATGGATTTCCTTTGAGATACATATTCACGAATCATCCTTGCATGATTATCTGAAAGTATCTCATCGTGCACATAATCTGTTAAAGGGATAACCCGGCCAGCCCGCTTTCTTATCGCAAAAGCAGGGGCAGAAACGATAGGCGGAATAAAGGCCTGAAAACGGAATAGTTGAAACAGGCCATTGATTTCAACCCAAAGTTCTCCAGAAAAACTTGGGGCTTTGGGTGTTACTGTCTCATCAGAGACGCTGGCCACTGTATTAATAAGGTTCTTGGCGGATTCTGGAGACATGCGCCCATATTCACGTTTCCCATTATACCCGTCAACCCACACAAGGCCATCTGGGTTGAGCAAAACCTCATAAATCTCGTTGTCTAATAGCGCCGATAGTACAAGTTCACCCAAATCCTGTTTTAATTTATTCTGTGTACGAGAGTGATCCTTGATCATCTTTCAAATTTTCCAATACCATGTCTTTTAAGACAAAGACTTTAAATTTATAACCAGGATCAATAATAATGGTAGGCTGAATATCCATATTCTTCTGCAAGGACTGCTGGCTGACATCAGCTAATTTCTGCCCTACTGCTGCGGCTACCGTCTCTCTTGGATCTGTGTTTTGTAGTGCTTTTTTATTTAATATATCGTAACCAGCCCCCATCATGCTCATCAAAACCGCATTACCATAAATCCTCAAGTAATGATTATTAACCTTATCATGAAACCCTGTGTAACCCGCGATATCAACCCCTTGCATTTTTTCGAGATTAATGCTTTGCCCATCCGGGAAAATGATCCTCTCCCAAACCACCTGCACCCTATTCTGGCCAAAGGTTAATTTACTGCTGTACTCACCCACAAGTCTTGCACCTTGAGGGATCAAGAGATAATTGCCTGTAACAGTGTCATACACGCTTTCTGTGACCTGTGCGTTGACACTGCCCGGCAAATCTGAATTAATGCCCGTCATTAATGAAGCCGGGATATAACTGCCAGCCTTGACTTCATAAACACAACGGGCCTTTTTCTTAGAGGCGTGCAGATAATCATCGTCTAAACCATCAGACTTCTTTAAAAAATCTTTTTTGTTGTCCTGGTTGTTAGGGTCAGTTAAAAGAGCACCTGTCTGCCCAGAAACATCCGGGATTTTTGTGTTTGTTAATGACTTGACCATACTCATTAATCCATTCAAATTTGAAGACACGTCATCCCTGGAGGTCTTTTTATTGGATGATACAACTTGAGTGCCTGGAGGAGGCGGAACATCTATATTCATGGGAGATTTCATGGCCTCTACCTCCAGTTTTTTGGCTTCAATCCTTTGTTTGTCCTCAATCTGTTGAATCTCAAGACGTGTGGCAATTTCTTCTTGGGAAATAATTTCTTTTTGGGTCTCTTTGAGGACTTTTAAGCTTCCTGAGGGTTTTATCCTTATATCCTTTAACTTTTCATCATCAAACCAAGTGGCTGGCTGAGGTTTTGTGCTGATATCCATAGACTGCCGCGGCCTGTTTTCAATTTTAATTTCTTTTTGGGCCATTTGCCCTTTGTACATAAATACGCCAAGGACCACAATAAAAACAATAACACCCATAAAAAATGGCCAGCGATTGCTTTGAACAATGTCTGAAGGGATTTTATTAAACATTTAGACCTTCACGATTTTAATGGTCTCTTTGTACCTATCTGTGCCTAATATCAAAATACCCTTATCGAATAGGGTATCAATCACATAATAAGGCTTAAAGTATCGGTAATTAACAACCTCGGGCTGGCCTTTTCGGTCCATCGTCATAAAAACAGGCAATTGGGATCTATCCACCTTTTCTGGCATTTTGATAAAAACCTTATTGCGGTCATCAAAAACACTTACTGGAAACCAGGTCAAGTTTTTATTACCTGTTATCTTATAATTGTATTGAATATGTTCCATATTAATTTTGGGCTGCCGGGTTTCATTATTTTCCATTTTATCTGGAGGCAAGCCAACATGGATTGAATCCGCTTTGTCTTGCGGGTAATAAAAACCAATACGTGACATGTAATCCCCTTTATCCACAGATTGAATCGTGATGTCGTAATCACGTTTATCTGTAATAATGGAAAGGCTGGTTTGTAAACCTCCTAAAAATGGTTTAATTAAAACAACAGGTGTGTAAAAATGAGCATTCCCTATATAACTCGGCAATATACTCCATCGTGTCGTGTCTCCTGCCG
This sequence comes from Candidatus Omnitrophota bacterium, assembly GCA_015233375.1. Classification (GTDB taxonomy): domain Bacteria; phylum Omnitrophota; class Gorgyraeia; order Zapsychrales; family Fredricksoniimonadaceae; genus JABDGZ01. Next base: position 5,724 of record JADFXW010000032.1, read on the forward strand.
CAGCGCTCACTATCTTCTCGCCTTCTTGCAATACTATCTTGCTATACATCATTTTCCGGGCAATCAGATTGATTGGCGCTAATCCATAAGGATAAACAATAGTTCCATCAGGCCTTGTGATAATCCCTGCCTGACCATGATCGATATAATTTTCCGTCTCTTTTTCAATTTCCATTTTATTCGTCAAAAGCTGCAGTCTTTTTCTGGAGGACAAGCTAATATCTTCAAACCCGCTATCAGCCGTGTTGTCTTTATTAGACGACTCATGCACAGGTATTTCTATCAAAGGCTGGTCATTCATGGCTTCTGTTTTGGACGGTTCACTCGCACACCCATATATCAAAAAAGAGACAGGTATTAACAAGTAAAGAAAAATCTTCATATAAATATTCCCCCTTTTACATTAACTTTGACCATGACAAAGAAGTCACATACAAACCAAAAGGATTGAACGGATTTCCTTTATATTGGTCTTCTTGGGCCAGCGGAATCTGGATAATAGAAATCAAGGCTTTATAATGCCCTTCTTCTAAAACCTGATTATCATAATTTCTTTCGAGCTCTTTCCATTCCACTGCATACGTATTCTCAGCCTCTTTCAAAAACACCAAAAACTGCACATGACGCGTCCCCTTGTTTTGGGCATAATCAAAGGGATTATTGTCTTTGTAATAAAGATCCAAAAAGTTGTTTTGCACTGATTTGACAGACTCTTGATACACCAGACTCAGGTTTTTTCTTAAGGCTTCAGGGTCAGATATAATAGAACGCGCCATATCAATATATTGATACGCAAAAGCCTTAATAATGCGTTCATCATTAACGGGAATATCCTTGGCTTCATTGACCGCCATGGCCCTTCCTAAATTATCCACTTCAACGATATAAGGAATGACGTGTGCTTTTTTGATGGTATATATATTGCTGACCATACTGATAATCAGCAAAAAAGTTAAGACAAAGGCCATTCTTTGCCAATTATGCTTTGAGGCATTGATATTATGAGTTACCTCATCATATTCTTTCCGGGCCTTAATATACGGATCCGTCATCGTTGAGTTCATCTTAAGCGCTCCCTATGCTGTTCTCACTAGATACCGTTTCTGGTTCTGGTTCAGGTTTTTCGTTGATATCAGGCATCTTATCCAAAATAATTTTTGCCATTTTCCCTCCTTGCGTTTCAGCCACCTTTTTCTCCCATAAAGCCTGTTTCGCCTCTCCAAGGGTCTTAATGGCCTCTTGTTGGATTTCATTGGCGTTGGGCGTCTTTCCTTCTTGAGCAAATTTAGCTAAAGCAGCTTGTTTCGCTACATCCATGGCCTTAATCTCCCCAGCCTGAGCCATCTTATTTTCAGCAATATTCGCTATATTCTTTTCCCGCATATCTACGACCTTTTTACCTGCGCTAAATACCCCTCTGGCCAAGGTGGGCAAGGCTGGCACTGGCTCAAAACTCATCGGGAATCGACCGGTAAAATAGACCGTTGCCTGCTCTGGTATCTTCTGGGAGAGCATATAAAAAACAAAGGTAGCCATCACCACCGCAAAATCATACTGCAGGATCAAATTAGCAGGAATATTGCTTAACGCCTTAGACCAATTTTGGGTCAAGCCGTATCCAATACCAATCAAAATATACATGAACAACATTTTCATTCCTATTTGGAAAAAGGTATGTATATACTTTTCTGCATATTCCCTGGTCCATTGAAGGCCTGCAAAAGCTAATAAAAATATCCCTCCAGCCAGAATGATTTGACTGCCTATTTGAAGCAATAACAGTTCAATGGCGATCATCCCAAAACAATATAAAATCACAATGACCGCGGCAATGGAAACCAGGGTCATGCCTAAATTCAAAAACATGGTCTGTTTAAGGCCTATTTTTAATATAATAAACGCCACATCAAAACCATTGCTGATAATGCTGCCTGGTGTTGGCACAGAATAGTTTCCGCTTATCCCTCCGCCTAAATAGGCCCCTGCCTGTTGAAATGAATTCACAATCGTGGGCAGGAATTGATCATAACGGGTTATCAAAAGATAAAAAATATTCAGGTATATTAACCAGCGGATTAATTCAAAATTCGCATCCACCATATCCACCTGTTTTCTTAATAAATGATGGATACCCAGAAGACCTACCGATAAAAGAGCAATCGCATTAAATAATTCTTTCCCTAAAACAATGCTGCCTGACTGGATGGTCGCAATACTATGGCTGTATTGTCCTGTTAACTGATTAAATATGGTCATGACCGTAGAATTCATGAGTTCGTCCCTGTATTGATTTCGCTGTTATCGTTATTTTGAACAATCTGGTTCATGGTATTGACCATGTCCCGCCTTTCCTGGATTTCCCTCATGGTGGTCACAGCTTGCACAATGATGTTTTCACTTAAGAGTTCACGGGTTGACTGCATTTGAGCGATGCTTTGGGCCGCGATTTCATTGGAGGTTTGCAAAGCCTGGGTTTGGCCTTGGGCCTGATTACTTCTAACCATCAAAGCATTTAGAGCATTGGTCTCCTTTTCATAATTGCCCCGCTCTTGATTGACGCGATTAACGGCATTCTGAAGGATTTCCAGGGTCTTTTGATCAATCACCACTTCCCTGTCTGTCATGGTGCTATTGGCAGGTAAACTGTTGACCTGCGCTTCTATTTGAGACAATAAGCCCTGGGTCTGATAAGAAAGATTTGTGCCTTGGCTGATGATGCTTGAGAGGTTATTTCTTAAGGCGTCAATATCATTGAAATTATCCTTATAATTAGCCACCGCCTTAAGGCCTTCCACCTGATTTTTGATCATTTCAATTTGATTATAGAGGCTTTGTAACTGTCGAATATTTTCAGTAATCAATTCAATATTATTGAGGATCTGGGTATGCTCTGTGGCAAAATCAACAGCAAAAGAATTGGACGATGATATGACAATAATTAATAAACAGGCAATTATTTTCATACTGTTAACCACTCCTTGGCTTCACGGGACAAGCCCTTATATTTCAACCACTCCGCAACCCAATTTTTGCCATAAGTCTTCCTTAAATCCTGGACCATTTGCCTTTCTTGCGGCAAGGTCCCTGCGCCATAAAATGCCAATTCCAGGGGACCTAAACCTAAATCAATCAAACGACACCCCACATCGCGTGCTGTCACGTAATAATGCTTCTTGCGAATGGCAGAACTGATGATTTGGATCTGTGTTTCATTAAGCCCAAAGGCCTGATACAGGGTGTTATTACCCATCTGGCTGGCAGCAGGATTAGGTAAGAAGATTTTGGTCAAGCAGTTCTCATTAATAAAATTCACATACGGTGAATTCACGATATCACTCAAGCTCTGGGTTGCTAAAATCACCACGGCATTGTTCTTCCTCACAGTCCTTAAGAATTCAATCCAATAGGTCATAAAGGTTTCATGAAGCATTATCAGCCAGCCTTCATCAATAATGATAAAACAGGGCTTTCCATTAAGGGATGATTGGATTTTATGAAATAAATAAAGCAAAACAGGTGTGCTTAACCGATTATCTAGGGCCATCAGATTGGAAATTTCAAAGGTTTGAAACCTGCTATTTTTAAAACCATCCTCTTTAGCATCCAATAAAGACGACATATACCCATCCTTTATCTGCACAAAGGATTTAAGCGCTTCCTTAATTTCATCATTTTGGAGGTTTAAATAAAAATCAGATAAGGTTTTAGATGAAGATCTTGAGGTATCACGTACCGCAGTTTCTATGCTTGAGCGAATCACAGGATTAATAGAAACACCCTGCAAGAGCAAAATACGTTCTATCCAGCCACAGGCCCATTTCTGCTCACTGATATCTTCTAAAGCGTCAAATGGACAAAAAGCCAATGAGTCATCTTCACCTAAAATATCATAAAACTCGCCTTCTAGCGCGTGTGTTAAGACAAACTGGCTATACCCTTTATCAAAAATATAAATTTGCGCGCCTTCATACCTTAAAGCTGAATTGGCGATATGCGACAATAAAACTGATTTACCCGCACCTGTTGGACCAAGAACAAGGGTATGACCAACATCACCCACATGAAGATTAAATCTGAAAGGAGTGCTGCCACGTGTCGCCGCATAAAATAACGGCGAAGAATGCTCAGGATATAACGGACAAGGATTATATTCACTGCCTGTCCAAATATCTGTTAATGGCAGCATATTTGCTAAATGTTGCGTGCAGATAAAAGGTTTCCGGATATTTTTGATGGCTTCACCCGGGAAACTGCCCAAATAGCTTTCTATCACATTTATCTTCTCTATAATAGATGGAAACCAGTTGTTATTAAGTAAATCCCTGATGTATTCTGTTTTTCTTCTGTGTTCATTCTTATTTTTATCTAAAACAACCACACTCAAGGTTGCATACCCATAATTCATTTGACCTAATTCAATTTCTTCTTGCGCATTTTTTGTTTCTTCAATTTTAGTCAGCACTGATCGATTAGCAGCGTCTGGATTAAGACGAGGGTCTTTGCCAAAAGCCCCCATAATCATCTGTCCTATGGAATATTTCATGCCCAAATATTTGCCCTGGTATTCATCCACAATATTTAAGGCATCCACAGGGTCATAACAAATAAAACGTGAAGAGAATCGATATTCAAAAGGCAAGGTAAAAAGGACCTTAAGAATACCCGAAAAACTTTCATAAGGAAACATCGATAAGGTCACAACACCAATATAATGATCATCAAGGACAGGCTCGTGGCCTGCTATTAATTCATGGGCGCCTAAGACATGATTAATATAACAAGGAGGGTTTGGCACAGGCACCTGGTTTTTGCTGTTACTAATGCAACGATTTAAAAAGGTCATCATTTCGCTGGAGCTCATGCGTTTAATGCGGATTTGATGAGAGACATTCCCTTGAAATTCACTTAATTTTTGATTAAAGAATTCAATGACCCATTCCAGGCTGTGGTCATGTTTTTTCACGGAATTTTGAATAAAAAAATTACCCACAGACTTGTTTTCTAAGATTGAAGGAAGATAACAGAAACTAATGGCATAGATATTTTCAAAATGGTCCCCTTCTTTTTGATAGGCCTCTTTTCTGTGTCTTTCAATCATTAACGATGTCGGGTTATCAAAAGAATTCACTGGAGGATAATCAACAGCTGTAACCCTTATTAAATCCACATGAATAGACCAACCATTGCCGAAATTTTGAAAAATAGACTGCATGTGACGGGCTAATTGGTCTTCTTCGCTGCCTAAGGATGAGTCCATGTCTGGCCCCTGGTAATAAAAACTCCCTAAAAGACTCCCGTCCCGGTTAAACAAAACCCCCTCATCCACAAATTCAAAATAGGGAATCAGTGAAGGAAAACCAGAAGGGCCTTCTATAAATTCCTTAAGAGGCAACATATTTAACCCTCTCTAGCGTGGGATGGAGGAACAGGTATTATGTTTTCTGAACGGGATATTTTGGCCAAAAATCCCTGATTGTTCCGAAAACATAATACCTGTCCCTCCATCTGAAGCATGATTTACACATTCAAAATATTAAACAGCCTTATATATTCCTTTTTCGTCTTATAACACAAGACGGTGTTATCATTTTTTCTCTTGCCGGATAATAATCCCTATAAGAAAGCGATCGGATAAAGACCTTTGTGCCCCAAGGGTCATGTCTGGCACTTATTTTGCTAAGTATAAGCCCAACCGTCCATACCAATAATGCCAGGCTTAAAGACAAGACATCTCTACCAACAGTACAAAGACTAAGGCAAACACACGCCAACAAGATAACATTTTCACGTTCTGCTCCGATCAATAAAATTGGCCTTGTCAGACTTTGGTAGACTGTGGTTAATTTTTTAACGTTTTTCATTTTACATTTGCGCTGAAAACAAAGCTGCCTTAATCAGCAAGGAAGAAGCAAAGAAAACGACTCCACCCACAGCAATGATATTGGTCAGCTGATGAATACCGTCACCTAAACTCTTTCCAAAGGCATTCATAAAACCCCAAAGGCCAATGGCAATCAATAAAACTGAAGTTGGAAAAATCCCGGTGGTTAGGTCTTGGGCAATTTGATATAATTGGTTCGACATCACGAGAATTTGTGAACTTGTTGTGGCAAAAGCATTACTTCCCCCTAAAATGAAAAAACACGATAAAAATAAAAAAATCTTATTTAACTTCATAAGCCTCTCCTCTTTTTCAATGTTTGATTTTGATTAAAAATATAATACACATTTGATTTTTTGTCAAGTATTTTAAAATGAAAAAGGGGAAAGCCTGCAAGCCATTCCCCCTTTTTTTTCAAACAAAATTAAAATTTATACGTCAACTGCATGGTCGCAATATTAATAAATTCCGTGTATTTACCGCTTAAATCAGCCCCAAGACCTTGACTAACGGTATTGACAACACGACGAGATTCTTCATAAGCCGCAATATAAGCAAGGTCTATTGTTAACCGGCTTGTAATATCATAACCTATGCCCATTGTATAGGCATTAGTATCGCTGTCCGGGAATGCTGTATCATAAGTACACTCAGGAACTGGGCTTTTATGATGTTCATACCCTGCGCGGACACGGAATTTGTCAGTTACCGCATACTGGGCACCAATTGATTCTGACCACACCGCATGCCATTCCCTTGCAGAATCATAATTAAGTAATGCTGTCGCTTGAGCCGGGGTTACATAGGGATATGAAGTAATTTGTTTTTTATATTGCGACCAGTCTGTCCATTCCACATCAAGGTTAATTGTCCATTTGCTTGTTGGTTTAAAGCTGTAACCTAAAGTAATACTTGGCGGTAAGGTTAATTTTTGAATAGCTTTAGAATTAAATGACGTTTGATTATTAAATAAAGGCCCTAATGACGCTGGATTTAAATTGCTTAAATATAAGGCCCCATCATACTTATGATGGATAGGGCTCTTATAATCCAGGCCAATTTGATTTTTATCATTTATTTTAAACATCGTTGATAAATCAAAACCCCAGGCACTATCATTTCCTTTAAACAATGAAGCTGCATCAGAAGAACCAGGAATAGAATTACTAACAGCCATCAAATGTTCAAATTGTGATTGATCATTAACAACCCCAGCACCAACGGACCACTTCTCCGTCACCTTATAAGCACCTACTAATCTAAAATCCATATCTGTAATACTATCTTTAATGGTGGAATACCGGCTAAAACTATTCGGATTCCAATCATTCCCGCCGCCAAAATCAGTGCTTTCACCAATACCCAAATAAAATTTATCTTTAATAACTGGAACAGTGATAAAAACATTAGGGAATATATAATTATCGCGGATCATCTCTGAAGTACCGCCATTGTTTGCATTTCTTGCTTCAAATTTGATTTGGGGAGCCACCCATGTTAAACCAGCTTGGGCTTCCATAGAATCAATTTGCACGATACCTGCTGGGTTATAATAAACAGCTGATGATCTATCCGCCTCACCCGCATAAGCGCCACCCATACCAACAGCCGCCGCATCAGCAAGTTCTAATTTAATAACACCACTATCACTGGCAAAAACACTGGGACTAAACAGACACATCACAAAAGCCATCACTGCAAAAATCATTAAACGAAAATAAGCCATATTGCCCTCCATCGGTTTATCCTCTATTTATAGAGAAAGAAATTGTTAATTATTAAAATTATACTGTGATGAGAAAATAAGGGAA
>JADFXW010000033.1 GCA_015233375.1 Candidatus Omnitrophota bacterium
CCATTTAAAAACGCTTCAACTGCGACTTCATCAGCTGCATTTAAAACCGCTGGAGCGCTTCCACCTTGTCGAGATACCCTATAACATAAATCCAAAGACGGAAATTTCTTCAAATCCGGACATTCAAATGTTAAAGACCCCAATGCCACAAAATCTAAAGGTTTAATTCCTGTGTTCAATCTTTCAGGATAGGTTAAGGCATACTGAATAGGTATACGCATATCCGGAATGCCTAATTGCGCTAAAAGAGCCCCGTCTTCAAATTCAACCAGCGAGTGAATAATCGCCTCTGGATGAACAAGCACCTTAATTTGATCAATATGAAGGCCGAACAAATGCTTGGCTTCAATGACCTCGAAACCCTTGTTCATCATGGTGGCTGAATCAACAGTTATCTTCGGCCCCATTTTCCATCTCGGGTGACGTAAAATTTCTTTGGGCGTCATCCTCTTAAAATCTTTTAAAGCCAACCGCCTTAACGGCCCTCCTGAAGCGGTCAAATGAATGAACGCAGGCTTAACTCTTTGGCCTTCCAAACATTGAAAAATAGCGCTTTGTTCACTATCAATCGGTATAACGAGGGCCTTATGCCTTGAGGCCTCGGCCATGATCAAATCACCTGCCATCACCAGGGCTTCTTTATTGGCGGTCGCGACCGTCTTGCCTGCACGAAGCCCCTCTAAAAAAGGACTTAAGGCCCCTGTACCGCTTAAGGCCAAAACCACAACATCTACTTCTTTTAAAGAAGCAAGATAAGCACATTCAGATGAGGGATAAAATTTAACCCCTTGATGGCCAAATTTCTTAAAATGATTTAAACCAGCCTCACCCACCGCTACATGGGCGGGTTTATATTTCTTTATCTGTTTTTCAAGCAGCTTAAAATTATTATTAGCCCCAAGGGCCACCACCTCAAAATCTTTACGGGCACAATCAACCACCTTTAACGTATTAAGGCCAATAGATCCTGTTGAACCTAAAAGGGCTATCCGACAAGGTTTCATGGGTGCAATAAGGTGAGCATCGAGCTCATGTATAAATAAAAAGCCGGCGCTGAAAACAATAAGCTATCAATCACATCCAAGACCCCGCCCATGGCAGGCAAAAACTTTCCAGAATCTTTAAACCCACAATCACGTTTAATAAGGGATTCTGACAAATCCCCTAACTGCCCCAAACAACCCATAGAAGCCCCCATCAAAAAAATATGAAACCATGAAAAATGCAAGGCCGTCGGTAAAAATCCACGGACCAAAAGCGCCGTCAGACCTGAAACAAAAAAACCTCCTAATGCACCTTCAATAGATTTCTTGGGACTAACCTCAGGCAAAAGCAAATGCTTCCCAAAACAGCTTCCAATAAGAAGCGCCCCTACATCCGCTGACTTAGTCACCAGTAAAATAAATCCTAACAATTTAACACCTTCCATGCCTGGCAACAAAAGCCGAATTTTGACTAAAAAAGAAAAGAACCACGAAACATACAAAACCCCAAATAAAGTCGTGGACAAACCCAAAATCGCATGGCGATTATCCTTACGGGCAAACTGCATCAAAAGAATAAGCAAAAATCCTATGATGATAAATAAAAGTTCCCAATTCTTAGTCAAGGTAAAACGGGTAAAAATAGAAACAGGGATCAAAAGTCCAATAAAAATACCTGTATAACTATAAATGGGGACGTCTTTACGACGAACCATATAAAAGAATTCATAAAGGCCGCCCGCGGTCAATAAAACAACGACAAAAATGAACAAAAAATCATTCATCACAGCCAAAGCTGTCAAGGCAATCATAAAAAATGAGGACAATAATCTGTGCCAAGACATATTATTCTTTATTTTCTATTGTTCCCAACCCTCCCCAACGGCGTTGGCGTTTAGCAAAATGATCAAGGGCCTTTAAATACTCGTCTTCATTAAATTCAGGCCAATATTTATCGGTAAAATACAACTCCGCATACGAAAGCTGCCATAATAAAAAATTACTAAGCCTCTGTTCTCCAGAAGTCCTGATTAAAAGATCAGGATCCGGTTGGCCTCGTGTGTATAAATAATTGCTGACAATATCCTCATTAATATCTTCTGTTTTTATAACGCCCGTTCTGACAAGATCCGCAATAGACTTAAAAGCATCAACCATCTCACTGCGAGCGCCATAATTAAAAGCTATATTAAGTTGCATGGCCTTATTGGCCATGGTCATCTCTGTAGCTGTATTCATGGCTTTTAAAACCTCTGGCCCAATCCCCTGGCGCCTCCCGATAAAATGGATACAGACGCCTTTTTGAGCCAACTCTTTTGCTTTTTGCCCCAAGAGTGAAATAAAGGTGCGCATGATCATTGAAACTTCATCTTGAGGCCTTTGCCAGTTTTCTGTTGAAAAGGCAAAGACCGTCAAAATTTCTATGCCCAAATTCCGGGTCACCTTAATTATTTCCTCGAGACGTTTCGCTCCTTCCAAATGCCCCTGAGGCCTATTCATCCCGTGTGCCTTGGCCCAACGGCCATTGCCATCCATAATAATAGCCACATGTCGAGGCAGCTGTTCTTTTTCCATGATAACTTAAAATAAAATGGGGGACATTCATCCCCCATGATAATTCCTAAAAAGGCAAACGATCTTCAGTGCCCCGCCATTGCTGGCTTTTCATCAGGTTGTGCTACTACTGATTTTACATCGCCAGGAGGATCTGCTTGAGAATTTCCTTGCAAAGCTTTTTGGACTTCCATTTTCTCTCTGGTAGCCAACTCGAGCTTTGAATTCAAATCAGCCTTGGTTTGTTGCAACTGATCGTATTGTTTCTTTAAATCACTATTAACACCTTGCTCTTGTTGAAGGGCTTTTTCTTGTTTGGCTATTTTTCCCTTAGCCTCTTTCAATGCCGCTTGAAGAGCCATTATCTTCGCATCATTCTTTTGTAAAGTTTCTTCAGCCACTAAACGGCTGTAATGGGCCTCTTGATATTTCTTTGAAGCCCTTTCCGCTTTTTGTGCAAAATGCACAATACCCACAATTAAAACAACCACTAAGCTTAAAGCAACGGCAAAAAGAATATCTTTGATCATTAACTAGCATCACCTTTTTTTTGTTCTGTTTTTGGAAGAATAACAATTTCAACACGGCGATTCTTTTGACGACCTTCCCTGGTATCGTTGGTCGCCACAGGCCTATACTCGCCATAACCCACCGCTTCCAGGCGAGGCTCTGAAACACCTTTATCACCTAAATAGTGCAAAACACTTAAAGCGCGAGCAGTCGAAAGTTCCCAATTAGACTTCCATCCTGATCTTTTGATAGGCTGATTATCTGTATGCCCTTCAACCCCAACATTTAAATCATTGACAGTGGTATTAAGAACATTGACCACCTTGTCTAATTTGGGGAATGAATCCTTGCGCAACTTGGCTTTACCTGAATCAAACAACACTTCAGAAACGAAGGTGATGACAAGCCCTTTATCCTGCATTTCAACCTTCACCTGCTTGTTGTTTATTTCGTCTTGAAGTCTTTTTTCCAATTCATTTTTGGCCCTTTGGAGCTCGTCCATATCACTCTTTAATTTGGAAATTTTTTCGATATCAGTGCGACGCCCTTTTTGCAAAATAATAGTACAGCCTGAAGAAACCAAACCTAAGACTAAAACCAAAGAAATATTCATTAAAAAAACTCTTTTTAAGCGCATTACCGCCTCCTTTGTTAATTAAGAATTCAAATTATCACAGCCATTTAGATAAGTCAAGAAATGCTTTAACGAATAATAATCTCATCCCTTTTCGAACCAACGGAAATATATTTAACCCTAACCCCCAGAAGGCTTTCTATTCGTTCAATATAACGACGAGCTTCAAGCGGCAGCTTTTTATACTGCCGGACACCTTTAGTCGAAGTCTTCCAGCCAGGCCATTTTTCATACACTGGTTTTGCGGCAGATAGCACCTCTAAATCATGGGGATAATCTTTATAAATTTTGCCCTTAAATTTGTACGCCACCGCAATTTCAACAGTATCCAAATCATCTAAAACATCCAGCTTCATGATAGCCAGGTCAGTGACACCGTTGACAATGACCGCATACCTTGATAAAACCGCATCAAACCAACCACAGCGCCTGGGCCTGCCCGTGGTTGCCCCAAACTCATGGCCTTTGCTGCGTATCAAATCATCCATCTTCTTATCAAATTCTGTTGGAAACGGCCCCTCTCCAACCCTTGTCGTATACGCTTTAAGGGCCGCCACCACTTGGCCCACACAACCAGGAGACACGCCGGCACCCGCACACACACCACCGCTGATAGCGTTAGAAGAGGTCACAAAAGGATACGTACCAAAATCAATGTCTAAAAATGTTCCCTGGGCCCCTTCAAAAAGGATCTTCTTCTGTTTCTTCATGGCCTCATGCAAATAAAGAGAGGTATCACAAATATAACTTTTAAGCCTTCGGCCAAAATTCAAATATTCCTTATAAATTTCTCCAAAATCATAATTCTTGACCCCATAAACCTTAGAAAAAATATCATTCTTTTCATTCAAATTATCTGCAAGTTTCGATTTAAGCACCTTAGGATTTAAAAGATCAATCACCCTGATCCCCATGCGGCCGACCTTATCTGAATAACAAGGCCCAATCCCTCGGCCGGTCGTTCCTATCTTATTCTCACGCTTGCCTTCACGTAATTGGTCCATTACCCGGTGATAAGGCATCACCACATGCGCATTGGCGGATATCTTAAACCTTTCTCCATTAATAGACAGCCCTCGTTTTTTCAAACCATCTATCTCTTCCAAAAGAGCCTTTGGGTCAATCACAACACCATTACCGATAACGCAAACCTTGCCCGTTCGCAAAATAGCAGACGGAATCAGATGAAAAATATATTCCTTCTCTCCCACAATGACGGTGTGCCCCGCATTGTTGCCCCCTTGATACCGCACCGTGATGTCTACTTTTTCAGAGAGGATATCAATCAGTTTCCCTTTACCTTCATCTCCCCATTGAGCGCCAACGACAACTAGATTCATAACCGTTCCTTTATTTAAAAATTAAAATCATTGAAGAGGATGCTGTGAAAAAAATAGCTGAACAAAAAATTTTAAAAAAAGACACCCGTAAATTTTTGATGCACAGAACTCCCCATATTAACCAAACAGGCCAAAGACTTGCCCAAACATAGATCATGACCAACGGGAGTCCCATCAACCATTGACCTTTTAATATCGCCGCAAAACCTAACAATACCAGATATTTATTAATAGGCCACACGGTCGCAAATAAACTAAAGATAAGAGCAAAAAAACCTACCATCGATCCCACTAAAAGCCCAGGCCAGTGAACAGCTTTTATCTTACAATCTTCTTCTCTATGAATAACCCAATCCTTAAAAAACAGGACACCTGCGATAAAAGCAACCCCTCCTGTTAATAAATAAAAAATCTTCGCCACAAAAATAAAATTCTTCGTCAATAAAAGAATTTGAGCTGGCCCAAAATTAAAAAACAAAACCCCTAAACAATAGGTCAACGCAAAAATAACCCTAATAGAAGAAATTTTCAGTGACTCAGAAAACCATAATCCCAAGGAAATAAAAACAACCGTGGCCGTAAAAACGCAGGGGTTAAAGCCATCCTGCAAACCCATACCACAGGCAATGATTAATAAATTGTTCATACCTTGATAGATTTGGCAAAAAGAATATTATCTGTCTTTCGCAACTTCTCAATGACTGATTCAGGGATTTGGCTGTCCACATTAACAACACTGACCGCAATCCCCTGCTGATTTTCACGGCCAAGGGTAATGCCTGCAATATTAATGTTTTGGGCAGCCAGTAGTGTTCCAATGACCCCCACAATGCCTGGCCTGTCATTATTATTAATGAACAACATGTGGCCTTCAGGCACTGTTTCAACATAGACATTGTTAATTTTCACAATCCTGGGCTGTTTATTACTTGACAACGTGCCCAATAAAGGCTCTTTGTCTGTCGTGATATCCAAAAGAATCGCATTAACGTATTCACCTTCTTGAGTAGAAATGACCTCTTTAAGGACAATGCCTCGTTCTTTCATGATATTCAACGCATTGATGGCATTCACATCCTCCCCAACAATGGGGCTTAAAAGTCCATGAGATAAAGCCATGGTCACAGCCTGGACCTTTTCCTGGGCCACCGCGCCGCTATAGGTGACTGTCACCTTGCTGATACGCCCCATGACCAATTGGCCTGCAAAGCGGCCCATCTGAGTGGCCAGCCTCAAATAAGGCTCAATAACCTTATAACTTTCAACAGATAATGTCGGGAAATTAGCGGCATTGCGGATCCCTTCACCAATCAAAGCATCCTTGACCGCCTGCGCAATTTCAATAGCCACATTCAACTGCGCTTCAGAAGTAGAAGCGCCCAAATGCGGGGAAGTCACACAATTATCCAGCTTAAACAATGGGGATTGAAAATCTGGAGGCTCAACATCATAAACATCCAAAGCAGCGCCTGCGATACGTTTTTCTTGCAAGGCTTTGATAAGCGCTGATTCTTCAATAATCCCACCCCTGGCACAGTTGATAAGACGCACTGTATTTTTCATCAAGGCTATCTGGGCCTCGCCTATCATCCCGGTTGTTTCATCAGTTTTGGGGATATGCACCGTTATAAAATCTGCAGTCTTGTAAATCTCATTAAGACAACTAAGCTTAATGCCATTTTTGGCTGCTATCTCCTCTGAGAGATAGGGGTCATACCCTAAAATCACCATGCCAAAAGCCTTGGCCATTTTGGCTACTGTTGAACCAATACGTCCCAAGCCCACAATTCCCAGGACCTTGCCATTTAATTCAACACCCGTAAATTTGGAACGCTCCCACTTGCCAGATCTTAAGGAAGCCACTGCTTGCGGTATATTTCGGGCCAGGGCAAGTATTAAGCTCATGGTCTGCTCAGCGGTGGAAGTGGTGTTTCCCATTGGGGTATTCATGGCCACAACCCCTTTCTTCGTCGCTGCTTCTAGATCAACATTATCCAATCCAACCCCTGCTCGGCCAATCACCTTAAGTTTACAAGCTGCCTGTATAACCTCAGCCGTCACCTGGGTCCCTGAACGAACTATCAGGGCATCATAATCCTTAATAATAGATAAAAGTTCCTGTGGAGATATCCCGAATTTACAATCCACGGTAAAACGTTTATCTGCAGTTAATATAGCCACACCTTCTTTTTCGAGTTTATCACTGATTAAAATCTTAAACATATCAATCCCCTATCTATTTAGCATTAAGGCTCTTTTGAGCAGCTGCCAGGGCTGTCCCTAATTCAAACTGATGTCCCATTTGATGAAGAACCTTCTCTAAACAGGCCAAACCTGTCAGCACATCATATTCATCCAAGGCTCCCATATGCGCAATACGGATAACCTTACCCTTGAGATGATCTTGTCCGCCGGCAAAGGTAATGCCATAGGTATCACGCATGATCTTGGTCAATTTTTCTCCATCAATATTCGCTGGCACCTTAACCGCTGTCAACACATTGGTCGCACAAGAAGGATCTGGAAATAACTCGAGGCCTATCGCCTTACAACCAGCCCGCACGGCACGCGCCAAATGCTTATAACGGGCAAACATGTTTGAAAGCCCGTCCTTTTTAATCATTTCTAAACTATCAACAAGGGCGTTCATTATCCCGATAGCTGGCGTAAAAGGGGTGTCCACCTTTTCCATGGCCTTTTTACATTCACGTAAATCAAAATAATAACAAGGCGTCTTGCCATTTTTAATAACTTCAATCGCCTTAGGAGAAGCACTGACAAAGGCCAGGCCTGGGGCCAACATCAAGCCCTTATGAGAACCTGACACAACCACATCACAATGCCACTCATCGGTCTTTATCTCTTCAACCGCTAAACCTGAAACAGCATCAACAACAAGAACGGCTTTATACTGCGCCACCACCTCGCCAATGGCCTTTACATCAGGAGTGACCCCTGTGGAGGTCTCTGCCAAGGTGATAAACACCGCCTTGGTATCAGGTTGAGCCTCAAGCAATGACTTAATGCCCGCAGCCGTTGGAGCCTTGCCCCATTCTACTTTATAAACCACGGTATTGGCCTTATACATTTGGCATAACTCAACCCAGCGTTCACCAAATTTTCCGCCATCCACAGCGATAGCCTTGTCCCCAGGGCTTAACAGATTAACAACCGCAGCTTCCATCCCGCCTGTTCCTGAAGAGGTCAAGATATAAATATCATTCTTGGTTTGAAATACTTCTTTTAAACCCTCCACCACCTTCTTGATATTATCCTGAAATTGAGGGGTACGGTGATGGATGATAGGACGACCCAAAGCCTCACATAATTGTGGAGGGATATGGGTTGGTCCTGGTGTTAACAATAAATTGCGTTTCATAAACCTTACCTTTCATTTAATCGCTTCGCCGGAATGGGCAATCACCCCATCGACCAAGCCGTAATCTTTTGACTCTGCCGCTGACATAAAAAAATCGCGGTCTGTGTCTTTGATAATTTTCTCAAGAGGCTGGCCTGTATGGCCCGCCAGTATCTTGTTTAATTCATCCTTCATTCTTAATATTTCTTGGGCCTGAATATGGATATCACTGGCCGTGCCTTGGGCACCACCCCAAGGCTGATGAATCATGATGCGGGCATTGGGAAGCGCATAACGTTTGCCCTTGGCCCCAGCAGTCAAAAGGACCGCTCCCATGCTGGCTGCCTGGCCAATACAACAGGTCACCACATCAGGTTTCACATACTGCATGGTATCATAAATCGCCAAGCCTGCAGTCACTGACCCGCCTGGCGAATTAATATACAAGAAAATATCTTTCTCTTTATCTTCAGATTGCAGGAACAACAGTTGGGCAATGATTAAATTCGCCACATGATCATCAACCCCTGTTCCTAAAAAAACAATCCGCTCTTTTAAAAGACGAGAGTAAATATCATAAGCACGCTCGCCATGAGATGACTTTTCAACAACCATTGGAACTAAAATTTGTGCATTAGGCATATCTTCTCTCCATTAAAATGATTAAACATCCTTCCAGTTTGCTTCCTTTAACAAAAATTCCATCACCTTTCCTGGAACACTTTCATTAGGATTGGATGAAGCAATGTTCTCGAGTCGGGCAATCTCTTCCAAAATAAGATAAACCCTGACCTCTTTCTCCACAACTGGCAAGAGAGCTTTACGGTACTCTTCTTCCTTTTTCTTGAGATCTTCTTCCTTGGATCCACTTGACTTAAGGCGATTCAATAACTCATGCAATCGGCGCTCAAGATTATTCATCACCAAGGATTGCGGAACCATTAGTTTAGCATTTTTTATTAAATCTTCCACTATTTGATTCTCAACATCCATTTGATTATTTCTGTCCTTATCTAAGGCTAATTGGCGCTTGAGCGCTGTCTTAAATTCTTCAAGGCTTGGGAAACCTAAACCCTTGGCAAAAGAATCATTTAATTCGGTCTGACCTTCTCCTCGTCCTTTTTTAAAGATATCCATGGCCTTTTCTACTTCCTCATCGGTCACTTCACTTTCATACTGCACCCTTTCTGTTACGAGATAAACCTACATTGAAAACTTTTCCCCTAAATAAATTTTCCGCGCTTTAGGGTCATTGATTAAATCTTGCGCTGAACCAGCAATAAGGAGACGACCATCCGCCACCAGGTATGCCCTGTCCGTTATGGAAAGAGTCTCCCGGACATTATGATCTGTTAACAAAATTCCAAGTCCTCGTTTTTTTAGATCCTTGATAATCTCTTGGGCCTCAGCCACCACAATCGGATCAATGCCTGAAAACGGCTCATCCAAAAGTAAAAATGACGGGTTGGTGACAAGGGCCCTCGTGATTTCAAGACGCCTGCGCTCCCCTCCTGAAAGCGTGTACGCCTTGGCCTTGGCTAAATGAGAAATGTTTAACTCCTCAAGCAAGGATTCTAAACGGCGTTTGCGCTCAGCGGGGCTTAAAGACAAGGTCTCCAGGACCGCCAGAATATTTTCTTCAACCGTCAATTTACGAAAGATAGAGCTTTCTTGGGCCAAATACCCCATCCCTAAACGGCATCGTTCATGAATCGGTTTCCTGGTAATATCCTCTTGGTCAAAGATCACCTGGCCTTGTTGAGGGTTAATAATACCCACCACCATATAAAAGCTGGTGGTCTTACCCGCCCCATTAGGCCCCAAGAGCCCGACAATTTCCGAACGGCCGACCGTGATGCTCAAACCATCGACAACACGCCGGCCGCCGTAAATTTTAACTAAATTTTTTGCTTCCAATAAACGCATAAAAAAACCAATTTTTAATTAACAACCTGTCCCGTTCGTCACACAAATAATACTCGTACCAGTGCCTCTCGAGAAAAGCCCACTATCATTAATGCTAGCGGTACCAAAACTCGTTCCTCCAACACCAACTGAGGCAAAGGCATACCATAAGCCATTGGAACTGGTAAACAACTTATATTCCGCAGGAGGGTTAAATGCATCATAGATAACTGAACCAATAATTCCCGGGGTCGCCCCAATAAAATAGTCTGCACACGGTGTTGCAGAGGTGACTGGATATAATTTTGGATTGCTGGTTTCATTAGCATAATAAGATTCTATGGCAGATTGAAGCGTCTGTAATTCAGACTTGACTTTCACCATATTACCCTGTTGCTGCATACCACCTATGCGGGGCACGATGATCCCAATAAGGATAATCAATACTGTCAGCACAATGATCAATTCAATAATCGTAAAACCTTTTTTCATGAGATGCTCCTTTCGATGGTAGATTAAAGGCTAACTCTTGCCCTTTGACTTAAACATATCATTGCCCTTGGTCTTTGATGTATCAAAAATCAGCTTAGGCCGTCCTGTCATGGTCAAAACCTGCGTTACCCCATCATAGACCATTTGATCCGCATAACTCACATTCGTGCCCTGGATGGATTTGGCATGCCCTGTGCAGATGGCTTTCTTAATTTTCTTGGTGGCTTGATTAAACCATATTTCCATTTTATCGCAATTAAGCTCACGCCCCGTCGATGGCTCAACCGATATCACATGATCATGAAAAACCGCATACATGGTCGCCTGGTTCATTTGCATGGGACCGTCAGACGTAATGGTAACTATCTGATCCCCAGGCTCATCTTTTGATTGGGTATGAACACGGGCCTTGACATTCTTTTTTATCTCAGCCTTTTTCAAATTAGGGTGAGCCACCATCCCCTGACCTGTCATAATCCCCTTCTCATCCACAATTTTAACAGGATCCTTGGTTGATACCAAGTCCTTATTACGGTTATAATCCAAGGTGTCTGTGGTCATTTTGGTACCTCTCTCCACAGAGGTAACAACCACATTATCTTGCAGGTGAACATTGCCATTGGCCTTATCAATAGTCCCATGGTCTGCTGTTAAATTAGCCTGTTCTTTTCCATAAAAACTAGCGTCCACATTTGTTATTTTAATATTTGTATCACTAATATCAGCTTTAGTGCCATTCACATCCCAGGTTTTCTCTCCATCCTTACCGTAACCATTAAGGTTAAAACCCTGAAGCTGCTGGGGCACTGAGGCGCTGGGCAGGGTTTCGGTTGTTTGGTCTGCGAAGCTCACAGACACCATCAGTGCAAAAAAGAAAAAAAATGTTATTGGATACCTCATAAAATTGGGAGCCCTTTCCTGGTTAAACCAATCCAGCCTTAAGTAAATCCTGAACATCCACAAGCCCTACCACACGGCCCTGCTTGTCCACCACGGGCAGCTCATCTATTTTCTTCGTTTTTAAAATATCAAATGCTTCAGCGGCCAGTTTCTCTTGAGTGATGGAACAAGGTTTTTTGGTCATCATCTCGGCCACACAACGATCCAAAAGAGCCACCCCCGCTTCCAGGTGACGACGCAGATCTCCATCAGTAAAAATACCTAATAATTTCCGTTGATTGTCCACGACACAAGCACATCCGCACCTGGCCTTGGTGATTGTCCATAACACATCTTTAATAGGCGCTTTTGCCTTAACAACCGCCAAAGCATGCCCAGAACGCATAATGTCTTCTACCTTAAGCAAAAGCCTGCGGCCGAGACTTCCGCCAGGATGATAGAGAGCAAAATCTTCTTTTTTAAAATCTTTACGATCAATAAGACAAGCAGCCAGGGCGTCCCCCAAACTTAAAGTAACCGTGGTTGAGGCCATAGGAGCGAGCCCCAGAGGACAACCTTCAGATTTCACACTTGTATCAAGCAATATGTCCGCATGACGGGCCAAGGTTGACTGGGAATTGCCGGTCATCACAATTATCTTGGCTCCTATTTTCTTGACTAAAGGCAAAAGACGCACCGTCTCCTCTGTTTCCCCGCTTTGAGAAATAGCAATCACCACATCTTTTCTTTGGACCTGGCCTAAATCCCCATGAACAGCCTCGGCACTATGCAAAAAAACACTGGGAGTCCCTGTCGAAGAAAAAGTCGCTGCAATCTTACGGGCCACGATCCCCGTCTTTCCCATGCCACAGATAATGACACGGCCAGAGCATTTAGCAAGCGCGTCAACAGCGGCTTGCAACTGGTGATCCAAACGGCTTGCCATCCGCTTTATCGCTTCTGCTTCTATAGCTAAAACTTTTTTCGCACGCTTAATCATGCTGATTGATCTTTCTTGACGATCTGACTAATCTCCCTCAAACACTTCAATAAACCTTCCAGATTCTTCAAGGCCAGGGAATTGGGTCCATCAGAAAGCGCCTTAGCTGGATTAGGATGAACCTCCAAAAAGACAGCATCAACACCCGCGGCCACGGCACATCTGGCTAAAAGTGGAATGTACTGGCTTTCCCCTCCTGAAGCATGCCCCAAACCGCCAGGTTTTTGCACGCTGTGTGTCGCATCAAAAATAACCGGAAAACCTAAAGAACGCATGATAGGCACAGCCCTAAAATCTGAAATCAGATTATTATAACCAAAAGATACGCCACGCTCAGTTAAAAGTAAATTATTATTGCCCGCTTCCTTCATCTTTTGAATAATACCCCCCACATCCCAGGGCGCCATAAACTGCCCCTTCTTGACATTCACCGCCTTTCCTGTTTTTGCTGCAGCCACAATTAAATCTGTTTGACGGCATAAAAAT
>JADFXW010000034.1 GCA_015233375.1 Candidatus Omnitrophota bacterium
AATGTGTAAGAAAATTCTGGTAGTAGACGATGATCAAAGCGTAAGCAATTCATTAGCCCTGCTTCTTCGTGAAGAGCGGTATTTGGTGGATAACACATCAGACAGCGGCCAAGGGGCTTTTTTGATTGAGAAAAACGTGTATGATGTCTGTCTTTTTGATTATAAAATGAAAGGTCTGACGGGGATTGATCTGTTGAAAATGGCGAAAAATAAAAATCCCCGATGTGTCGTGTTTATTGTGTCAGGCACACTAGATATTGATGCGTTAAGAGCTGATGAAAGTGTAGTCAGATTAGTAGCAAGCATTATCAGTAAGCCCTTTCATATAGAGGCATTATTGCAAAAAATAAGCAATTCTGATCTTCTCCCTTCCCAAGACTAAAGGCTCATCGAGAGCCCTAATCCTCCGTCTTTAGTCTGTATTATACCTTGGTATAATTGCTATCTTCTTGTCCCTTTCTTAAAATAAACTGTAGTTTACTCTACATGTAGTATCTTAAAAAGGAGCATGGTATGAATGAACAAGAAAGGGTCATGTCAAGCATTGAGGATGGGGAGTTTAAATTAAGAAATGCTCTTGAGGAAGCAGAAAAAAGGTTAAAACAAGGGTATGAACAGGCAACAAAACTGGCTTCCGACATCGACAAAAAGACCAAAGAAAATCCCTGGCCGGTGGTGGTGGGTGTTGGTATTAGCTGTCTTTTGTTAGGCTTGCTTATTGGCAAAACAAGAGATTAAAGAATTTCCTCGCTAGAGAGCTGTCCATTAGGGGAGATTCTCTTATTTATTAAAATATAAGGAAAGCCTTTATGAGAAAAGGGTTGTTGCCATTATTATTTTTTTTGCTTCCTAGAATAGTACAAAAGATCACGCAAAGCCCTCAAGGCTGCCAGAACGTGCCCAGGTTGAGGATGAAGTTATTTTATTTAAGGTTCATTAAATTATGTCGGTTGCTGTTTTTAAGTTGCTTAGGGATAGGCATCAGTCTAGTTTTTTTGCTAAGCAGCATTATCATTTTTAATATAGCTCTTTTTTTATATGCCCCTTTGAGCATGGAAACAAAGATGTGGGTAGGTTTTTTTTCAGCAGCTGTTTATCTATGGATAGGGATAGCGGCTTTTGTTTTTGTGTTTTCACAAAAGAAATGGTTATATATGTTTAACGCGCAAAATATCCTTAAAAATGAGGGGGAGAAGCCCTCTTTAAAAAAGACAGATTTAGAAATTTAGGAATAATAAGACCTTGATAGGTCTTGGATAAGGAGAGTATATAATGGGCAGCACAGCGAAGATACTGGCATTTGCCGGAAGTACGCGTGAAGGGTCATTTAATAAAATGCTTGTTAAGATAGCAGTCTCTGGGGCGCGTGCCTCTGGAGCAGAAGTGACCTTCCTTGACCTGCGTGATTTACCAATGCCGCTTTATGATGGAGACTTGGAAATTCAGCAGGGTCTCTCGGAAAATGTACGAAAATTCAGGGCTCTATTGATGGGGCATGAGGGGCTTTTGATTGCTGCGCCTGAATACAACAGCGGGATTAGCGGGGTGTTGAAAAACGCCATTGATTGGGCCTCTCGCCCATTACCAGGGGAGGCCTCACTCGCTTGTTTCACCGGCAAAATCGCAGCGGTCATGAGTGCTTCTCCAGGAGGACTTGGAGGATTAAGAGGATTGGTTCAAGTGCGCTGGATACTTTCCAACATACAGGTATTAGTCCTTCCCCAGCAGATAGCGATTCCTAATGCCCATGAGGCATTTAATGCGGATGGAACGCTTAAGGGTGTCCAACAGCAAAAGGATATTGAAGCGCTTGGGGCAAGTCTTACGGAGTTTCTTATTAAATTAAAATAAGAATTCTTGGAATAAAGGCGGGCGATGGATTGGGACCGGATCAATAAAGCGATCGAGATAGCCGAAAAGTTACAATATTTTTTTATCGCGACTGCTGATAATCAAGGCCTCCCGCATGTGGCGACAGCGGGTAAGCTGGAACTTAAATCACCCGGTACTCTGGAGATGTCTTTTTGGTTTTGCCCAACGACTATTGACAATCTGCAGCAGAACAAAAAAGTCTCCCTGGTTATTTGGGATGCCAATGAAAACTCGGGTTATCAGCTGCTTGGGACTGCTTCAGATGTGCATGTATCGAAAGTTTTGGACAGGTACGGTTCAGAGGTGGAGGAAAAAGAACGCTACCCTCAGTTTTTCATGCATCTAACGGTTCACGTGGACATGGTCATGGAATTTATACATGCCTTGCATAATGACATTGCTTTCTGAGCCCAACGGTTTTTAAAGAGCAATGGAGGGGGCAGGATAAGGCAGGCTTACTTTAACCCGGAATTTGAAAATTACTCATGGGGATTTGATGAGGATTTTGACAGCGAAGCAAGTATTGAAATGCCCAAGGTTAAAGCAATAAAACCTAATGTATAACAGACGGGTATATGCAAAAAGTTTTCAGTAATCATTTTGATTCCAACAAATACTAAAATTATTCCAAGACCATAATGCAAATAATGAAATTTATTGATAATAGGACCTATAATAAAATACATGGCTCTTAATCCCAAGATAGCAAAAATATTTGATGTGTAAACAATAAAGGGGTCTTTGGAAACAGCTAAAACAGCAGGAATAGAGTCCATTGAGAAAATCAAATCAGCTATTTCAACCAGTATTAAAGCAGTTAAAAAAGATGAAAAGTTCACAGGGATGAAACGATGGAAGAAGGGCAGGGCAATGTTTCGATCAGGATTGATGGTTTTATTTGTTTTGGTAAAAATTTTAACTCCTGAAAAAATCAACAGAAAACCAAAAGCGTAAATTATCCAGCTTAAATGCTGTAGTAAGGCTATTCCGCCTAATATAAGAATACCCCGCATCAGTTGGGCCCCTAACACCCCCCAAGTCAATATTTTACTTTGATGGTCATTGGAAATTTTTAATTGAGAGAAAATGAGATAGAATACGAAGAGATTGTCGACACTCAACGATAGTTCAATAATGTAACTGGTCAGGAATTCTAATGATTTCTGCTGTCCCTGGATTATATAAATTCCGGCGTTAAATAACAAAGCCGCAACAATCCATATCGAACAAAATAAAACAGCTTTGGAAAAATTCATCTTGAGGCCCTCTTGTCTATACACAACACCTTACCTTTGAGTCAGATTCGTTACAACAATATTTTAAAGATTATGGAGCTTGGACGCCACATGATTAATAATTAAGCTGACCTGTTGTAAATTTTTCTAGACAAAAGCTAAGATTTGCGTTATCTTGATAAAGATTCTCAATATCAATAATAGGGAGTCTCTGATGTTAACAGAAAAAGAAAAAAGAGCGTTTCAGGATTATCTTACTCAGGAGGGGCTGAAGTTTTCTCTTCAGAGGATGAAGATCTTTGAAACGGTGTTGGCTGGACTTAAACATCTTACGGCTAACGAGATTTATAAGAATGTCCAGAAAAAATATCCCGGGATAGGGTATGCTACGATTTACCGGACGCTTCGCCTGCTGTGCGATGCGGGCTTTTGCACGGAACTCAAATGTGAAGACGGTGCCTGCCGGTATGAACAGGCTTTTGTGAATGCCCATCATGATCATCTGATATGCACCAAGTGCGGTCGTTTTGTGGAAGTGGTAGACCCCCAAATCGAACGACTTCAGATAAGACTATTCAAGATCAATGGCTTTTTGCCTCAGCGCCACCGGATGGAGCTTTATGGTGTATGTAAGCAGTGTAGAAAATAGTTTTTTTGACTAAATATTGATAATGAGTATCAATATTATTAAGGAGGAGTGAATGGCAACGCTTAAATTAAGTGACATCCCGGTCCATGGTAAATGCAAGGTCATTAAAGTGACGGGCGAGAAAGCCATCAGAAAGAGGCTTTTAGAGATGGGCTTTGTGAAGGGCACGGATGTTTATGTTTCTAAACAAGCACCTTTGGGAGATCCCATGGAATTGGTCCTGAAGGGGTATCATATTTCTTTACGACGCCAAGAAGCGGGTGATGTCAACGTTGAGGCCCCAGAGATAGAGGCCATTTTGGACAGAAAAAGGCTCAAGGTTGCCCTCTGCGGGAACCCTAACGCCGGCAAGACCAGCCTTTTTAATGCACTGACCGGCTCCCGGCAGCATGTCGGGAACTGGGCAGGCGTTACCGTTGAGAAGAAGGAAGGGTATACCACCTTCGGCAAGTATGATATTGAGGTGGTGGACCTTCCCGGGACATACAGCCTGACCGCTTTTTCTATGGAAGAACTGATTGCCCGGGATTATATCATTCATGAGAGTCCTGATGTGGTCATCAATGTGGTTGACTCGACGAATCTTGAGCGCAACCTTTTTTTAACCACACAACTCATTGAGCTTGGTTGTAAAGCCGTGGTCGCGCTTAATATGGCGGATGAAGCCAAGCATAAAGGGATATTGATAGATACTAAGAAATTAAGTGAACTTTTAGGTATGCCGGTAGTTCAAACAGTCGGAAGTGTGGGGACAGGGGTTAGAGATGTTTTGCGTGAGGCCGTGGCCATTAAAGAAGCCCAAGAACCACTCTGGCGGCACATCCATATCAATTATGGGGCTGAGGTTGAGGAGGAGATTAAGAAGATACAGGTGGAATTGAGAAAAGACCCGTTACTTTCCAATCTTTATTCCACGCGCTGGTTTGCGGTCAAGCTATTAGAACACGATAAACAGGTGACGGCCCAGATAATGCTTAAGTCCAAAGACAATGAGAATATACTCCGCCAAGTCGATATAAGCCATGCGCATATTGAGAAAATGTTGAATGATGAGAGCGAGATCATTCTGGCAGATGCTAGATATGGTTTCATTAAAGGGGTGCTGGGGGAAGCTTACAGTCACAGGTCGATTGACAGGGTGACTCTTTCCGACCATATTGACAAGGTTTTGACCAACAGAATCGTGGGCATCCCGATTCTTATTGGCCTTTTGTGGGTCATGTTTCAGACCACGTTCAACCTTGGTAATTATCCTATGAATTGGATAAACAGCCTGGTGGGGCAGATAAGTGCCTATTGTTCCGCGGTCATGCCTAATGGTATTTTAAAAGACCTGCTGATAAACGGTATCATATCTGGCGCTGGCGGGGTCATTGTCTATTTGCCGAACATCATGATCCTTTTTCTATTTATTTCTTTTTTTGAGGATACGGGTTATATGGCACGCGCGGCTTTTATCATGGACAGGGTCATGCATACATTGGGACTTCATGGAAAAAGTTTTATTCCCATGATCATGGGCTTTGGTTGTAATACGACCGCCATCATCAGTACAAGGACCCTTGAGAACAAGACAGACCGGATGCTTTCGATTTTAATCAATCCTTTGATAAGCTGCAGCGCACGCCTGCCTGTCTATATTCTTTTGGCGGGCACATTTTTCGGCAAAAATGCCGGCAGTGTGATATTTGGCATTTATTTGACAGGGATTATGCTTGCTATCCTCATGGGGCAGTTGTTTAGAAAGACTCTTTTTAAGGGAGAAACAGCACCCTTTGTGATGGAGTTGCCACCATACCGTCTGCCAACCATCCAGAGCGTCCTGATTCACATGTGGGAAAAAGGGTCTATTTTTTTAAGAAAAGTCGGCGGCCTCATATTGGTCGCTTCAATCATCATTTGGTTTGTGACCGCGTTCCCGAAACCGACGGCGATACCAGGAAGTCCTGCAACGGAGGATGTTATGTCACAAAGTTACGCGGGACGTGCCGGCAAGTTTATCGAACCGGTGTTAAAGCCGTTGGGATTTGGCTGGAAGGGCGGGGTGGCGCTTCTCACAGGCGTTGCGGCCAAAGAGATCGTTATTTCGACTTTTGGCGTGCTTTATCATGCCGGGGACAAGGTGAACGAAGAGAGCGAGGGACTGCGTAACGCTTTAAAGCAGGACATGACACCGCTTTCGGCATTGTCATTTATGTTATTTACCTTGATATATATTCCCTGCATCGGGGCTTTAGGGGTTATGTGGCGCGAGTTGGGTGCAGTTAAATGGACGCTCTTTGCCGTGGGCTACAGTTTAACGCTGGCGTGGGTCATTTCATTTGTGGTGTATCAAGGAGGCAGCTTTCTTGGATTTAAATAAAATAATTGAATTTTTCTTGTGAAGGGTAGGAGGAATTGTTATGGAGATGTTTTTAGCATTTCTTATATTTGGGGTTGCTGTAGCGAGTTTGGTTTCGTATATGATAAGAGAGTTCAAAGAAGGCGATAAATGCTCCAACTGTACGCTTGACAAATCGCAGTGTTGCAAGGACCCAAAACGAAAAAGAAAAATATGCGTGTGATTTTTGTACAGATTTCTGACAGCGCAGTTTTTTGTTAGAATTTATATAATGAAATAGCTCTGATTGGGGAGGCTTTCCAGTCAGGGCTGTTTTTATGGCCATTTAAGGCAAAATAAATTGATAATAATTATGTTAAATGTATTGATAGTTCCAAGATTGATATTATATTATAAATATATTCCTCAAAATTAAGGTTCTAGTTTTTTTCTGAAACGATGAAAATAATAACAAAATTCATATTCACAGCTTTTTGTCTCTTGCTGGGGGGTACGCTTTTGACCTTGGCCTGGGTTTGGCACAGTTCGTATACCAGGATTATTGATGATGCCAATAGAGGAAAAATTAACAGCATGACCCAAGTGGTGAAGGAAGGGGTATTGTCTTTAATGGCCATGGGTGCTGACCAGGCAGAGATTGACAAATATTTGGCTTCTATTGACAGGATTAATCTGATTGAGGATGTCCGGCTGGTCCCATCCAGTATTTTGGAAAAAACGCTCAGCGCCAAGACGTATCACCATGTCAAAGATGATTTTACCGAACAGGTTATTTCTTCAGGTCAGGAACAAAAAGCCCATATCCTTTTTGGGAAGGACAGGTCGATACGCCGCGGGATACCTATTGTGGCTGAAAAATCATGTTTGTCTTGCCATACAGCTGTTAAAGAAGGAGATGTCTTGGGGGCGCTGGTTATGACGGTCGCCTATCAGGACAGGCTGAATGCGATGAACACGAGTTTGAAAGGCACGAGCATTATCCTGTTTGGTATCACCCTGCTTTTGCTGGGCGGGATATTTCTTTTCTTCAAACACCTGATCATGAGGCCTTTGACCCAGATGACATCTCTATTGGGGAAACTGGAAAAGGGAGATTTGATGGTCAGCGTTGACATTGTATCCCGGGACGAGATGGGGCAGTTGGGTGCCGCGTTCAACCATTTTGTAACGGTTCTTAAGGAGAAGCGGGTCGTTGAGAGGTCTTTCAAAGAGCAGCGTTCCCACCTGCAGGGATTCATTGACCAGTTCCCGTATCCCTTCTATGTGGTTGACGTTCAGGATTATAGGATACTGATGGCCAATAGTGTTATGCAGGTGCCAGCGGCTGACATCGGGCGGTCTAGTTGTCATCAGGTGACACATCAAAGTCAACAGCCCTGTAGTGGCGATCACCCTTGTCCGATGCGGGAAGTCCTGAATACCAAAAAACCCGTTATCATGGAGCATATTCATAGGACCAAGGAGGGCAATTCTGTATTCTTGGAGTTCCATGGCATTCCTTTATTTGATGAGGACGGGAAGGTTGTCCGGATGATCGAATATTTCATCAATATTGATGAACGCAAGAAACAGGAAGAATTGCAGCGCAAGATACGGGAAGAGGCCCAGGAGGCAGCCCGAGCTAAAGGCAAATTTCTTGCTAATATGTCCCATGAGATGCGCACCCCCATGAACGCCATTATCGGTTTTTCAGATCTTTTGCAGAACACGGTTTTGGATAATGTTCAAAGAGATTATGTGGACACCATTAAAAATAGTGGCGATGTCTTACTTGTCCTTATCAATGATATTTTGGATGTTTCCAAGATTGAAGCTGGGGCCCTTCAGTTGGAGAAAATTGGTTTTGATTTGGAGTATTTGGTGGGAAGCGTATTAAAAATGGTCAAGACCAAGGTCCTTGATAAGAATATTGACCTTTTGTTTGAATTCTTGCCAGGCACGCCGATGTTTTTTATGGGAGATCCGACGCGCATACGTCAGATCATCCTTAACTTGATAGGGAATGCGGCCAAGTTTACTCAACGCGGGGAAGTAAAAGTTACTGTGAGCACGGTTGGAGTTTCATCAGGGGTTGGGGACATTCAAACGATTGTCATTTCTGTCAAAGACACAGGGATTGGTATCCCTCAAGATAAGCTGGGCATGATATTTGATGTTTTCACACAAGCGGACGAGTCAACGACAAGAAAATTCGGTGGCACAGGGTTAGGGCTTTCTATTTCAAGGTCTTTGGCGCAGAAGATGGGTGGAGATATTGAGGTGCGTTCAGAAGTAGGCAGAGGAAGCGAGTTTATTGTCACCTTGCAATTGGAGCTGGCAGAGCCTGTTGCCAATAAAGACATTTCCATGGTTAGCATGATTGATCTGACAGGCAAGAAGGTCGTCATTGTCGATGATAATCAGAGCAACGTCAAGCTTATCGAACGATATTGCCAGGAAAGCGGTCTGGATGTGGTTTTTACAGCTGGTCGTGCCAATAAATTGTTGGAGTGGTTAAATAAACAGCAGGATTTGCCCCAGATTATCCTTGCGGACATTATGATGCCGGAAAAGGATGGTATGGATTTAGCGAAGCAGCTACGCAAGGAAGAAAAATATAAGCAGGTTAAGCTTATTGCGGTGACATCAGATGTAAGGCCAGGTACCGCGGCCCAAGCCCAGCAGGTTGGGTTTGACGCTTATTTACCAAAACCAGTTATCCGTAAGGAACTTATCAAAATCATACAAGTCGTGTTAGGAGATAAAAGGGAAACAAAGGAAATTGTCACGCGTCATACAGCTGAGGAATTGTCCCTGAAAGACGTGAAAGTCCTCGTTGTAGAAGACATGGTGACAAACCAGAAATTGTTGAAGGTGTATCTGGATATGTTTGGCTGTAGAAGTGATTATGCGAATAACGGACAGGAAGCTGTAGAAAAGATGAAAAACGGATCTTATGATGTTTGTTTAATGGATCTCCAAATGCCGGTCATGGGCGGGCTTGAAGCGACTGAAATCATTCGAAGGGAATTTAATAAGGATATTCCCATCATTGCGCTTACTGCGGCAGCGATGAAGGAGGACGAAGAAAAGTCGCTGAAAGGCGGCATGAATGATTATCTGACCAAACCGATTGATAGGCAGAAACTCAAGGATCTGCTTATTAAATGGACAAAGGGCCAAGCCGAAAAGAGAAAGTGATGATCCTTGCAAAATTTATGGTTTGGATATTTTGTTTTTTTGCGCTCATTTTGACCGGTTGCCAGCAAAAGTCTCAAGAACGTCAATATACGGAAATAAACACAGCAGCTCATCAAGGTCCTGTTTGCCCCTTGGCTCAATCCGTGGCCCATGGCATGCGTGGTGCTCCTTTATCTTGGGTGATACCTGAAGGCTGGAGTCAAAAAGCAGCCACTCCTATGCGCATGGCTTCATTCTACCTGGTTTCTTCCCCTGAAGCGATAGATTGCTCCATAATAGCTTTAAGAGGCTCTGCCGGCGGTTTGGAAGCTAATTTGGCCCGATGGGCCCAACAGATCGGACTTGAGGCTAGTAGTGATAATTTGAAATATTTGAATGATTCAGCTGAAAGTCTTAACACACAGGATGGTCTTGAGGTTAAAGTTTTTGATTTTTCGGGGCTTGCTTTTCACGCCAAGGGATCAGGTCAAAGTATGATGGTTGCTCCTATAGCTTTGGATGACATGACTGTTTTTGTAAAAATGACGGGTTGTGTGGAATCTGTAAAGCAAAATAGGAATAGTTTTTTAAAACTGATAAGGTCTATTGTCCGCCCATGATACCTCAAAACCGTTATTTCGCGAGAAGCGGGAATCCATACATTAATATTATCCATTCTTTAAGTTCATCCCGCATAACAGTGGTTTGTCTATTTTTGCTTTTTATTTTGACTTTTTGGGGCACTATTGCCCAAGTTGAGCAGGGTTTATATGGCGCACAAGAGCGCTTTTTTAATTCCTTCTTTTTTTTAGCGGCAGGATTTATACCATTTCCAGGCGCGCAACTGGTGCTTTGGCTTCTTTTTGTGAACCTCATTTGCATGATATTTTTGTCCTGGAAAAAATATACCCAATGGGCCCATATAGGGCTTCTCATCACTCATTTAGGCCTGCTGTTATATTTTTTCGCGGCTTTTATGGTGTTTCATGTTTCCAGGGAATCCAGCGTACGCTTAGGCGAAGGCCAGTCCACCAATGTTTCTGTCTCTGACCGGGATTGGGAATTGGCTTATTGGACAGATAATACGCAAAACCGTCAAGTAACGGCTGTTGATGCCAAAGATTTTAAACACGGTTTTTTGGTCCCTTTTAGGAATAAAGATTTTTTTATGAGAGTGAGTCAATATTATCCAAACAGCGATGTTGTTAATGGTCTTTTGACGCCCAAGCCCCTCTGGAAGGAAAGGGAACAAAATATCGTGGGAGGGGAATTTGATCTCTATTTTGATAGCAAGGCCCAGGCCTTAATTTTGTTTGGCGCGGAATCTCAAGCAACGCCTGTTTCCATAGCAGGTAAAACATATTATTTTATTTTGCGTCATAAATCTTATCCTTTGCCTTTTACAATCAGATTAGACCATTTTAAAGCAGAATTTCATCCAGGCACTGACATGGCTAAGAACTTTGAAAGCAGTGTCACGGTTTGGGCTGGACCTCTAGAGAGGCAGGCGCGTATTTTTATGAATCAACCCTTAAGATATAAAGACTACACCTTATATCAAGCCTCCTATGATACGGATAACAGGGGACATCAATATTCGACATTAGCGGTTGTAGAAAATTTTGCCAGGGTTTTGCCTTATATGGCATGTCTGGTGGTTTTCTTTGGCCTGGCTTTGCATTTTCTGATTCAGGCGTTTATTTCAAAGAGGGACCATTGATGAAAATGTTGGTCATTTTTTTATTTTTATTTACCACCACCTCATTTGCCCAACCAGTGGTCAAAGATTTTAATCATTTTAAAAGCATACCGGTGCTGGCCGGCGGACGCCTCAAACCTTTGGATACCTTTGCCCGCAGCTTGCTGACTCAATTTTCAGGCCATGACCATTATGGGAAACAGGAGGCTTGTCAGTGGCTGGCCGCTCTTCTTTTTAATCCTGAAGGGACGCAAAATGACAAAGTTTTTCTTATTAATAATCCTGATATCGCTACGGCATTGGGTATCGAGCCCCAAAAGGACAGGCGTTATACGCCCCAAGAGCTTCGGGGGAGGTTTCAAAAGCTGACTGATCTAAAGACAGCGATTGAAAATATTCCTGCTGCTCAGCGCAGTCTTGTTGAGAATGAAATTATCCGTGTTTTTAATAATATTAGTCTTTACTCGGATATTTCTCTTTCATTTCAAAGAAGGAATGCCCAAAGCCGCCCGCTTGCTTTATTCTGGGATAATATGGCCCGCAGCTATAGGCAAGGAAAGGATGTGGAGTTTAATAGGGCTGCACAAGTATATTCTCATGCCGTTTGCAGTGTCCTGTCTCAAGAAGATTTTAAAAAAATTAAAACGTTTCCCTTAGAGTTGTTTTACCAGGCCAGCAGCCCTTTTACCTGGGGCATTATGTTCTATATTTTTGCGTTTATCTTTTTTGTGGTTTCCTTTTCTTCTGTAAAGCTGATTTGGTATCGTTTAGGTCTCTTGAGTGTTATCGCGGGTTTTATACCTCATGTTTTGGGTCTTATGATGCGTGTTATTATCATGGCCCGCCCGCCGGTAGCCAGCCTTTATGAAACCTTTATTTTTGTCGGGCTTATCGCTGTTTTCTTGGGGCTTATGATTGAGTATTACAATAAACAATGGTTAGGGATTATAACCGCGGCTATCAGTGGAACGGTCCTGTTATTTATTGCTAACAAATATAGTATTGAAGGAGATACTCTGGAGGTCCTTGTGGCGGTTCTTAATTCTAATTTTTGGCTGGCCACGCATGTGACAACCATCACCATGGGTTATGGGGCGGTCTGTGTCGCGGGCCTGCTTGGGCATATTTGGCTTTTAGAGGCACTTTGGGGTCGGGATGCCCAAACTTTAGATAAAACATATAAGACAACCCTTGGCATTTTAGGGGTGGCGTTGACAATGACTTTTTTGGGAACGAATCTGGGCGGCATTTGGGCTGACCAAAGCTGGGGAAGGTTTTGGGGCTGGGACCCTAAAGAAAACGGGGCTTTGATGCTCGTCCTTTGGACAGCCTTACTTTTCCATGCCAAAGAGGCCAAAATAATAGGGCCGCTGGGGCTTGCTGTCGGTGCTGTTATTAATATGATGGTGGTCATGTGGGCCTGGTTTGGTGTCAATCTTTTAAGTGTTGGTCTGCATTCTTATGGGTTTACCTCGGGTGTTGCGGCATACTTGATTATTTATGCTGCTTGTGAGTTGGTTTTTCTTATAGGGGTTTCCTGGTGTATTGTAAGAAAAAAGGAGAAAAAATGAAAAAAATGATGTTCTTAATTATGACGGGATTAATTTTGGGGCTGGGATCAGCACGTGCGGATATGGCACAAATGAAGGTTTACAAAGAGGCGTATCCAGATGCCAAGCCTAAATGCATCAATTGCCATATGGATAAATTTCCTAAAAAAGAGGGTGGGCATGAGCCCAATGAGTATGGCAAGGCTGTTATCAAGGCTGCCGGGACCGAAGCGCCGACTGCAGACGCTTATAAAAAGGTCGGCCCTATGCCCAGAGCAAATTAAAGAGCCAATACGGTATTTGTAGGAGCTGACCTTGTGTCAGCCCGATCACAGAAGAAAGGTGTCTTATGATCCGTCAAACAAAGGCATTGATCATAGTCTTTATAATGGTGTTTGGTCTATTTTGGACAGCGGGTGTGCCCTTTGCATGGGCGGATCAGGACAAGGTCAATGCAAGGCTTTATCTCAAGAAGGCCACCTATGTAGGCATGGACACGT
>JADFXW010000035.1:0-10789 GCA_015233375.1 Candidatus Omnitrophota bacterium
TGACACAGAGTGCTAATTTGATTGTGAAAGAGGAACAAAGATATGAATAATCCAAATGAAGAACAACAGCAAGCGCTTGAGAAATATGGCCGTGATTTAACGGACCTTGCGGCCAAAGATAAATTAGATCCTGTGATAGGTCGTGATGAAGAAATCCGCCGGATTATCCAGGTCCTTTCCAGGCGCACTAAAAATAATCCTGTCTTAATTGGTGAGCCAGGGGTTGGGAAAACCGCTATTGTTGAGGGCCTGGCCCAGCGGATTTTTAGAGGGGATGTTCCTGAAGGCTTGAAGAATAAACATGTGGTGGTCCTGGACATGGGAGCTTTGATAGCAGGCGCTAAATTCAGGGGAGAGTTTGAAGACCGCCTGAAGGCGGTATTAAAAGAAGTGGAGGAGCAAAATGGATCCGTTATTTTATTCATTGATGAGTTACATACAATTGTGGGTACAGGACGAGCAGAGGGCTCCATAGATGCATCCAATATGCTCAAACCTGCTTTGGCAAGGGGTGGGCTGCATTGTATTGGGGCCACAACCCTTGATGAATACCGCCAATATATAGAAAAAGATGCGGCCCTGGAGAGACGTTTTGCGCCTGTGATGGTCAATGAGCCCGGGGTTGAGGATACCATCGCGATTTTACGCGGGCTTAAAGAAAAATATGAGATCCATCATGGTGTTCGTATCCAGGATTCCGCTATTATCGCGGCAGCCGTGATGAGCCAGCGTTATGTGACAGAGCGGTTTTTACCCGATAAGGCCATTGATCTGATCGATGAAGCGGCCTCTCGCCTGCGCATTGAAATAGACAGCATGCCGCAAGAATTGGATATTAATGAGCGGGACATCCGGCGGCTTGAAATTGAACGCCAAGCCCTTAAGAAAGAAACAGATGCGCCGTCTAAAGATAGATTGAAGAAAATTGATGAGGAATTAAACCGTCTTAAAGAAATCAATAAAACCATGCGCAAGCGTTGGGAAGATGAAAAGGCGGTGATTTCACGTATCCGCAGCATTAAGGCGCAAATTGAAGAAAAGAAATCAGAGGAGCTTAAGGCGGAAAAGATAGGTGATTTAAATAAAGTGGCGGAAATTCGCTATGGAACCTTGGTGGGGCTTAATAAAGAATTGGAAATGGGTAATAAAGAACTAGCTAAAATTCAGAAAAACGGCGCGCTTTTGAAAGAAGAGGTGGATGATCATGATATTATGGAGATCATCTCTCGATGGACAAAGATTCCGCTCTCAAAGCTCATGCAAGCAGAGACGGAAAAATTAGTCCATATGGAAGAAGCTCTCAAGAGTCGTGTGGTGGGACAGGATGAAGCCATAGATGCCATCGCTTCTTGTATCCGGCGCGCTCGCACAGGGCTTTCTGATCCCAATCGGCCTTTAGGATCCTTTATTTTTGTAGGGCCCACAGGGGTTGGGAAAACAGAGTTGGCTCGTG
This sequence comes from Candidatus Omnitrophota bacterium, assembly GCA_015233375.1. GTDB lineage: Bacteria > Omnitrophota > Gorgyraeia > Zapsychrales > Fredricksoniimonadaceae > JABDGZ01. The sequence continues at coordinate 1,454 of JADFXW010000035.1, forward strand.
CCTTGGCGTGGTTTTTATTTGATGATGAAAATGCCATGGTCCGTGTGGACATGAGCGAGTATATGGAAAAGCACGCGGTGGCCAGGTTGATTGGGGCTCCTCCTGGTTATGTGGGCTATGAAGAGGGCGGACAATTGACGGAAGCGGTGCGCCGTAAGCCGTATGCGGTTGTTCTTTTTGATGAGATAGAAAAGGCGCATGGGGATGTTTTTAATGTTTTATTGCAATTATTGGATGATGGGCGACTCACAGACAGCCAGGGGCGTGTGGTGAATTTTAAAAACACCATTGTTGTCATGACCTCGAATATAGGGACAGCCCAGGCCCAGGCCATGGATGATCCTGAAGAAATGGATAATATGATTCATGATGCCCTGCGGCATCATTTCCGTCCTGAATTTTTGAACCGTATTGATGATATTATCGTGTTTCATCGCTTAGGCCTTAAAGAATTAAAGAAGGTTGTTGATATTCAGGTGGGGATTTTGAGCAATCGCCTTAAAGCCCGGGGGATTGGACTTGAGCTCTCAGACAAGGCCAAGGACCTTTTGGCACGCCAAGGGTATGACCCTATTTATGGCGCCAGGCCTCTTAAGCGGGTTGTCCAGAAACTCTTACAAGATCCTATGGCCTTACGGATGCTTCAAGGTGAATTAAAAGAAGGGCAGACAGTCAAGGTTGACGCCCAAGGCAATGATTTGGTTATAGAAACGAACTCATCGTAAATAGTTTAGAATAAAGGATATATATAAATAGATGAAGAATATTTAGATTTTATCAATTTTTCAAACAATCTTCATGTTTGCTTAACACTCGCCAGGTATACTCTCTCCAGTACGAATAAAAGTGTTTTCATTTCATAGGGTTAGATAAATGATGATCGTTTACAAAAAATCAGGACTTTTTCGGTTTATATGTGGACTTTTGGTTTTTTTATTAATCGAAACAAGCCTTGAAAGGTCTTGGGCTCAAGGGACTCCGTTTTTGACGCCAGGCGCCAATCACTTGGTTGAGCTCTCAGCCTCTTATTCCTTACCTGTTTTACGCGGGATGCGTGTTTATCCTGATAAGCCATTTCAATTTGATTTTGTGGTTGATTCCTCTAATCAAAGGTCTGTGGGGACTAAAGAAACAACTGTATTGATTAAATATTTTCTCACCTGTTTAACCGTGCCCCAAGAAGACCTTTGGGTGAACCTTTCTCCCTATGAGCGTAATAGGATTATGCCTGATGAGCTCTCCAGAACAGATGTGGGGAATGGTTTACTTCAACAGGACAAGTTTTTAAAAGCAATGGCTTCATCTTTAACCTATCCTGAAAGCTCTTTAGGCCAAAAATTCTGGGACAGGGTTTATAAAATTGCTTATCAACGTTTTGGGACAACAAATTTGCCGGTCAAAACCTATAATAAGGTTTGGATTGTCCCCCAAAAAGCCATTGTTTATGACATGGGCTATTCTGCCTTGGTGGGAGAAACACGCCTTAAGGTGATGCTTGAGGAGGATTATTTTGCGTTAAAGAAACATCAACGCCGTATTTCCCAGGAAGAAGGCGGCCTCCATAAGATATCTTCCCTCATTACCAAGGAAATTATTCTGCCCCAATTAGAAAAAGAAATCAACGAGGGTAAGAATTTTGCAACGGTACGTCAAATATTCCACTCCATGGTATTAGCCTCTTGGTTTAAGCGCGCGTTAAAAAGGAGTGTTTTAGCAAGCATCTATGTGAATAAGAAGAAAATCGCAGGTGTTGATGATGTGGATCTGGCCCAAAGGGAAAAAATTTATAAAGAATACCTGCATTTATATAAGGTCGGAGCTTATAACTATATCCGAGACGATGTTGATCTTGTTTCACAACAAACAATCCCGAGGAAATATTTTTCTGGCGGCGGTGACTTTACAAGGGTTGATGATGAGGTTAAGACCTTACAGGTCCCTGATTTTAGTACAGCGATAATTAGCTCAGCGATTAATCGCCAGGAGGCCAATTTCGCCATGGCCCGCATTGAGCTTCAAGGTATTGGTGTTGACAAAAGCTTGATGGGAAATCCTGCCCAGGTGACCGCACGGGATTTCGCTATGTTGCCACCCTTTTTAAAGAGTATTATTTTTGCCATTGCCACTGCTGTATCCTTATGGTGGGGAGGCATGCAAGTACCAAGTAGTTATCTTTCCCCTCGTGTTGACCCCAATCCGATTGTCAGGGTAGTTCCGTATCAGCCATTTTCTAAGGGAGTGCCAACAGTGAGGCCGTCTCCTTCAGAGACGGCGCAAAATCCAATTCATTTGACAGAAACGATGGGCCAACCTCTTGAAGCTTCAGCTCCTCGTGAGAGAAGTCCTGAAAAATCATTGCCGCTAGTCAGGGATGAACAAAGAGACGGGCCGACCCCCTTGGGACCAAGGCCACCAACAGTCAAGAAAGCAGCGATTTCTGCTTCGCCGGTTTCATTGACAAATGCAAGGCCAGGGTCTGCAAGGATGGCCGATGATGATATGAGGACAGAAGCATCTTCAAGCAATATAAGTCCTGCCGCTGTGTTTGAGTTGCTTTCTTCACAAGCTCATCAACCTATGGGACTTCTAGCACAGGCTTATGGATCAGATGTGCCTCTTTTAGCCCCAGCGCGTCATAGCGCGGGGGTGGATTTTCAAACGAGCCCTGTTACTCCAGTCCAAGCTTCTGTGACAGCCAAAGGAGACGGTCAGATAACAGATTTTAACCCGCAAAAGACCTCGTATCAACACGGCGAGAAAGTGCTCCGTGTTCGTAATTTAGAACGGGAAAGGAAAATCAAGGCGATTAGTGCAAAGCTCGAGACAGCTCAACAAAGGCTTGATGATGTTGTCCGTTTACGTCAAGAGTCAGCGGCAACTTTCAAAGAACTTTTAGAGAGAACACAAACAGTGTTAAGTCTACAGCATGAGCTTGATGATCTTAAGTCCCAAGAAGAGAATGATGTGATTCGAGTTTGCCATGATTGCACTGTTGTGAATTTCCTGGTTTCAGAGGGGCAGGATGTGACCAGAGGTCAGCCGCTATTTCGATATAATGATCTTGATAGTTTTGAGGTGGATGTTCAGATACCCTTGAGTGTTAATTATTTTGGGGATATTACAGCTTCAGTGAATGGCAGGCCTGCTCAAGCTGTATCTGTGGTTGGGTGGACTCCTACTTATTACAGCGGCAGACCAAATGGCAATGCCAACTTGAAACTGCGGATTTTAGCTAAAGAGTCCTTAACGCCTGGGGCAAGCGCCCGAGTGTCAGGCAGGATACATGCGCTTGGCAGGATTTCGGGTTTAGGCGCTGTTGCGGCAAGCCAATCTACAATAGTGAATGTTAGGGAAGGTTCTCGTCAACAATCTTTGGTAAAGACTCCTTTATCGGGTAAGGTGAATTTTCTCGTCCATGAAGGACAGATGGTTAAAAAAGGTCAGATCGTTGCTAAGGTTGAAGATACGGCGTATCAAAACCTTCATCAGATACTTCAAAAGGCGTTTGACAATATTACGCAAAGGATAGCACAGGTAACGCCATCCAATGGGGTGGTGATTGTTGGCCCTGAGGAGATGGACGCCTTAAAAGGCATTCAGGCGGATTTAAAGGCAGCATTGGAAGAATCCGAAGAACATCTGCGTCAAACAAATATTATGGCGCCTTCTGATGGCGCGGTTTCTTTTTCAGCTGAATATGAGGGAAGTGATTTTCATGCAGGTCAGCAAATCATGACCATTAATAGACCAGAGGTCCTGTTAGGTAATGTTGCGAATGTCCCGGGAAGTCAGATTTTATTTAGCAAGACGAGGGTAAATATAGGAGACCCTATTGCGCTTGAAACGCCTGGCGGCCTTTTTTTGGCGGGTAAGGTCACCTTGGTCCAAGCTCATCCCACAAATCCAGGATATAATGTATCGAATCAGATAGGCCTCCAAGTGATGGCCTATGACCCTTATCAAGCCTTGTCCCCAGGTCTTCCGGTACGGGTCATTTTACCAACAGAAGGCGCTAGAGCCGCAGTGGCAGGCGTTTTACGTGAAATGATCAGGCCCAGGCCTGTTGCAGTGATTGCTCCTCTAACTCGTCCTGCTGGGGCGACTGGATCTTCCAGTAGACCATCAGCAGATCCTGTGGCAGTAACGCCTAGATCTCCTGTGATTTTTGTGCAAAATATACCAGGGCGGTCTTTAACTCCATTGCAGGTCTACCAGTCTGTTTTAGCGGATCCTTCATCAGTGGGGCCTGAGAAGTTGGATACTGAAATTGCCCAACTTAACAGGAAATTGCCAGGCGCATCCCAATTTTCTTTGACCTTAGGGGGATGGCAGCAGGGCAATGGCAGGAGAACTTTTTCTGTTGGCTTGCAAGGCATTGTGGATGCTTTTAAGGGAGGGATTTCATCAGGGAATGCGTATGGACTGATTTCTTCGATTGTCGGGAATTTATTAGGGGGGCTCTTTCAACACAATACCATTGTGCATCAACAGAAATTGGCCGAACATATGATTCATGTGACATGGGAGCGTTATAGGACGGTGATGTTTGACAAGGTGGCGTCCGCGAATGGAGCCTTGATCCAATTAGGCGTTGCTCAACAAGGCATGTCGTCATTGCAGGAAGTCATGGATGACGATCAAAGGGTGCTTAAAGAAATGCAGGCAAGGCTTCAAACAGGAGGATTGGTTACCACAGAGCAGTTAAGGACATTTCAGCTTCAGATGCTGGAACGCCAGCAACAAATGATCACGTGGCGTTCCAACATTGAAAAATATACGGTAGATTTGAACACCTTTACAACTCAACCTGTGGAAGCGCTGGAAAGCCCTATTTCAGCCAATTTGCCTTGGAACGCGCAGTTTCCAGTTATTAGTGAAGCGCAAAAACAGGAATGGATCACAAGATTTACTTCTGATGACAGCCCAGGCCCCCAAATGAAAGAAGCGATTGCCGCTCTTCATGCCAGGGAAGAAACGCTGAGATTACAGGGGTTAAGGTTGTTACCTGACGTTAATTTATATGGATTAGCTTATAGTACTGATCCCAATGGTGTTGCGGCTAATATTGTTCCACCCCAGAATTTCACAGCTTCAGCCTTACGGCAAGGGATTAACGCGAACATTAATATTTCTATTCCTTTGAATACGCCCCATTCTCAGGGTGGCATCACTCAGACTATTATTAAGGAAGAAATGGCCAAGGCCATGATGCGCCTTGAGCAGACCAGAAGAGAATTGCGCCGAGAGATAACTAACTGTATCAATAAAATTAATCTTTTAAGTCAGGGTATTGAAATAGCCCAACAATCATATCAGCAGGCTTATGGGGCCTATCAAGAAAAGGAGGCAAGGCCAGGTATTTATTTACCGTCTGACATCAGCAGAGCCAGGAGGGTAAAAAATGAGGCGCGTGTCCATCTGGCCCTTGAGATTGGCCAATATTTAGAGCAGGTGGAGCAGTTAAAACGTTGGGGCATTGTTCCTCTGGATGGGACCTTGGTGAAACAATCTGAGCCTACAAGCTATTATTTGAATAATTTTGCACGTCTTTCATTTCAACCGCTATTTTTTAGGGCTATTGCAAATTCCGGGATTATTCCCTTGAAGGCTGGGACAAGAGTGAGCGCCCTTGGCGCCAGTGCTGCGCAGTTGGCTGTTCGAAAATCAACCTGGTGGGCGTTGATTGTCTGCACGGTACTTAGTTGGCTCTCCCCATTGATGGTATTGGCTGCCCCCGTGTCACCTCCTGCTTCATTTGGGAATCCTGTTCAGGTTTGGACTATCATGAGGGGTGAAGGGCGCCTAAGATGGGAGAAACCATATCCCATGATGCAAATCCTGTGAATAGACAAGAAGGGCTTGAGACCTTTTTAAGCCAATATCAGGAAAGTCCGGACTATATTAAATCGTTTGAAGAGCTTGTCATGAAATCACCTTCCGATGTGGTAGAGGTCCTTTTTACGCACATGGTTAATCAGAAAAATATCCCGTTTTTTATTGATATCAGTGTCAAGGCCAAAATTCAAGGCAGGGCTGATCTGGTGCGTTGGGCAGGTGAATCTATAGCACACATCCTTATCAATGAGCCTCAGCAGGCAGGCGTATTACGTAAAGGGAATTTTACGCAATCGTTTGTTTATTCTTCCGTAAACCTGGAAAATACTCAAAATGTATTGTTGAGCCTGTTGGCCAATCTTAATGAAAATTCTGTGGCGCATGACAGGATTCTGTTGAGTGATTTTTGGAGGCCAAAAGATTTGGCGCGTATTTATAATAGCCTGGGCGTGAGAGGCTCTGAAAGCCTTAAGCGGAGGATTTCCGCAGCCATCACTCGGCGGATGGTTTTAGAAATGAGTGCACAGCTATTTCAATTAGGGGAATTTAGCAATCCACAAAATTTATTGACGGATGCGGACATGGCGAATCGCGGGGAGATCCAGAGGCAAGGGACACAGACACGTCAAGCGTTGTATAGCTCTTGGCAAGCGCCTAAGGTGGCGGCAGTTTTGTTTAAAACCGCGGATGGCAGTGCTACCACCATTGATGAGCAGGTCAAAAAACTTTTGGATAATCATTCAGACCAGGGGGCTTCAGTGTCTTTGTTGACCTATGGCCCACGCCCAAGGGTGAATCAAAATTTTGATAATTTAAGCCCTGATTTACAGCAGAGATATATTGATGGAACACAGAATGTTTCTCTTTTGGCCAGTCTGCTTGAAACCCAGACACCTTTAAAAGGAGTTATTGTAGAACGTTTGATGAAATCTTATGAGGGGCGCATTGCCGCTTTAGGGGCGTATGTGAGAACAGATGATTCCAATCTTTGCCGGTTGGTTGAAACAGAACTTTTGCATTGGCAGGGGAATATCAGGCAGGATATTTCAAAGATTGAAAATTCAGGGGAATCTTTTATGATGCGGCAAGCTCTTAAGAAGGCTTACGCGCGTACAAATCAGGAATGGCTTTATTTCCGCTTCCTGGATGCGACGCCTGATTTTGATTTACCGCAGGTTTTAGAAGAGGCTTCTTTAGAGCGTCGCACTTTAATTGAACAGCATATTTTAAAAAGGGCCTTGAAGGTAGCGGTAAGTTCTTTTCAGGAAGTTTTGAATATGAGGACCTCAAGCCTTGCAGGGCATCCGCGGGTATCTGCCCATGAGAATGATATTCTCCAGGATGTTATGCAAAAGTGTGATGATGCCAATCATCCTCTTGAAATCACCACTTATGTGAATCATTTAGACCAGAAGGACCCGACCGTCCGTCGTTTGCTTGAATTTTTGCAAAACACAAGGGACATGATTGCCGCGCGCATTAAGGGCAATGTCCAAAATATCCCCCAAAAGCCTTCTATCAATGGTTTTCAAACAAGCCAGGCCCCTATGGACATGGTCCGGGACATCATGGCGTCAACTGATTTAGTTGTGGCCCAGCACTATTTTAACGAGTTTATGGCAGAGGACAATCTCAACCATTTACCGGTGATGATTGAAGTGATTGCCCAGGCCAGAGAAGCTCGTCGTGATGATTTGATGTATTTGGCCTATCAATCTTTGGGTGATATTTTATTGCTGCATCCAGGAGTCAAGAAGGTGGATAGTTTTAATCAAACGCTTTTTAAATCACGTCTGTATCCTCATGTTTCCCAGCAATCCGCAAACCAGGCATTTTTGTCGGTGATGGCCCAATATCCTATGGTCGCAACAAGGGTGTTGTTCAGTAATTATTGGGCAGCTGAGGATCTTGCGGGTATTTATAATCAGTTAGATCCTCAAAGTGAGTTAGCTAAATTAATTTATGATGCGCTTGTGTTAAAGGAAGCGGTGTCTAATACAGACAGGGTCATCACCTTGGGAGGTTATGATAAGTTAATTTCTCCTTTTGCTATATTAAATGCGATGCTTGATAATCGCAGTAACATTGTCAGGGTTCAGGATTGGAACAGGGAATTAAGCCGTGGGCCGATTGGGATTTGGCATGTTTTGATTAAAGAAAGAATGTATCCTGACTTATTGGCCCGTGCAGAATCTAGCGCCCTTGGGTTAATTGCCGATAATCGGGCAGGGGGAAAGGGTCTTGAGCTAGATGTTTTACATCATGAGATGGTTATCGAGAGTTATTTTAAGCAAACACCGGATCAGGAAAGCCAGCGCAAGTATATTGAAAACACCTCTAATTTGGCGAGTGTTGAACGCATCCTTGTTTCTTTACCTCTTTATTTTCCGGACGCAGCATCGCAACAGGTGTTTAGTGCGGCTATTTTGCATCGCTTAATGGATTCTCCTATGGGACGCGCGTTAGTCTTGGAAGCGTATGGGGAAGTATCTGAGTCATTAAAATCAGAAACAGACAAGGTTAAGCGACAAGCCTATACAGATATCATGACAGCCATTGAGGCGCGTGATTGGACACCGTTAAGGCAGGATATCCTCAAAAGCCAGGATGCTGCTATCAATCAGGTATATGCGGACGGGCTTTTACTAATGGGCAGAAGAACAGGCAATGAGTTCTTCTGGAATCTGCGCCTGAAAACATTTCATGATTTGGGTTTAAGGCCTGAATTAGTCCAGGATCCGCGCGGCAGCGCGGTTGTGGATGAGGAGGTTTATTTAAGGGCATCCCTCAAGGCCATTGAGGTCATCAAGAACAGGGCCCTGTACAGGCCGCAGTGGTTAGCCGCCCGCCCTACGGCCAGTGCTCAAGAGGTTGATTTGGACAATCTTTTGACGTTCATTAATAATACAGACAATCCTGGCGAGGTCCAAAAACACATTGCCCTCCTTGTGCAAAATACTTCGGATGAAAAGAATAGGCAGGTGCTTTCAGAATTACAGGGTATTATTGAAATGATTGCCCATGATATTAAAACCAATAATCAAAGTTTCTTGCCTTGGTTTATTCCATCAGATCCAAACCTTTTGGTGGTTCCTCTATTAGCCGTTTTGGCCTTTAGTGCTTTTGTCAAAAGGGAGATGTATAAGCGGCGTATCCGCAGTGCTATCAACCATCGGGATAACCAGGCCCTTTTGGATGAGTTGAGTCCTTTCACAACTTCACAAACCCCCATTAATGGCAACGATCAGGGCAAGGCATCTTTTTTGTCTATCAGAGGTGTCCCTGTGAATGCGTTTTCAACGACCAGGGATCCTCTAAATAAATGGCGGGATCTGTTAAGAGGGGCATCTCAAGGTCTGATGACGCCAGCGGAAACGCTTGAGAATATTAATAAGATGTCAGGCTATTCCAAGCAGGTTTTAACTTCTTTGCCCTATCCCCCAACATCAAACGATAGCAAGAAATTTAAGGTGAGCTTAGACACGCTGATTTATTTGGCCA
>JADFXW010000035.1:10873-12624 GCA_015233375.1 Candidatus Omnitrophota bacterium
CTTGAGAAAGAAATATCTTATGCTCAGAGGTATACGCGGCTTTTAGTCAGGGTTGAGAATATCCGCTATGTCCTGAGTTATAAATTTAAGGATGGCTCATGGCGTGAAGAAATTTTTGGAATGATGCGATGGGTTTTAGGATATACGTTTTTATTAAAGACGGCCCGTCAAGATATCAAAACAGATCTTCCCAGGTTATTGATAGAAGGCAGATCATTGATGCCTGATTTGTATCCTAATCCTCAGGAGGTCATTACTAATACAGAGAAGTGGTTAGGCGCTTTGATAGCCCACGGCGCAGAAGCGCCTGAGTTAGAGGATGAAGACGCTGTTAAGGCCAAGGAGCGCCGTTTCCAAACACGTTTGGTCACGATGTTAACAGGCCTTGGTTTGATCGGAAATATTGGCTTGGCTGTTTTAGGAATATTATGGATTAATCCCCTGGCCTTGGGGTTTGCTTTTATTGGTTCTTTTGCTGTTATCCTTATTCACTGGAATCTCCATTGGCATCAAGTAGAAATGCTGGCGGCGTGGGGGAAGGAGCAGGCGGATAAATATTTTAGTGATGAGTTAAGAGGGGTTTTAGCCAAAAAAACTACGATCCACTCATCCCCGCCGCCGATCCAATTATCCCAACCGCTATCAGGATGGGCAGTCCCTTCATCCTCATTGCTATTTCAATGGCCAGAAAGAAGAAGCAAGGCTATGACAGCGGCTTTACAACCCGGCGGTATTGATTTCAATTTTGAACCACAATTCATTAAAAAGCGTCAGGGCAATGATTCAGCTTATTTTAATCCAGCTGGTTTTGTGGAAGGGTTTGACAGATTGAGGGGATTTTATTTTAGAATAGTCAGGTTTAAAACACGTTTGACCATTGATGGCGCTTTTGGCCTCATGCTGCATTCTTCCTTGAATTAATTATTAGCTGTGCTATATTAAGCCTCATGGGAAAGAGTTTTGATATCCAAATAGTTAATCCAATCATCACCTCTTTTATCGAGGATATTTTGGTGGCCAAGGGCAGCCTGGTGGCCTCCAAGCCTTGCGAGATTGCCGCCAAACCAATTGATGAATACGCCAACCGCATGATCATCAAAGCCTCGGATAAATTTGATGTGCCCGTCTTTATTGCAGCCAGTAGTCTTTATTTGAGCGCTGCTGATATGAATGCGCACCGCGCTTGCGGGGCTATGGCTGTTTATGTTGATATTGAGGTGGCGGATAAAATCTTTAAAGCAGCAGGACTCCAGGTCCCGTATGATGAAGATGATGATTCTATGATGGCGCTTTGTGGCCAATTCTGCACCAAGATCATTGATGCCTTAAAAACCCGATTGGCTCAAGATGATTATCCAAAGCTTGAGGCGTCCATCCCTGTTATTTATCGTAATGCTATTTCCGAAGGCGTAGAATTTTCTAAAGGCCAGAACGAAAAACAGGAAATGTCATTTTATTTCTTCAAGCATAAAGCCTTGGTCATTGATTGGACCCTGGTTCCTCTGGTGAAAAAATAATATTATTAAGCGTGCCCAGGAGGTCTTGACAAATATCAGGTTTTTGATATAATTTTAGCAGACAAACATTGAGAGTGCTAATTTGCTTATTAAAATTTTATGGTAGCTAAACATTCAGACATACAATCACGCAAGGATCGCATTTTAGCGATTGTCGTGGGTCGGTATATTAAGACGGTATCTCCCGTTGGTTCGCAGTATATTACAGAGGCGTATCATTTAGATGTATCATCG
>JADFXW010000036.1 GCA_015233375.1 Candidatus Omnitrophota bacterium
CCAAGAAGGTATGGTTTAAGAAATCAAACATGCTGTTAACATCATGCACGTAACCCGCGGCCAGGGATGAGAGGATATGGATTCGAAGAGAATATAAAATATTTAAAGAATGAAGGGTATCAATTTATTATCGGGGCTAGAATTAAGAATGAATCAATGGAATTGAAACAGATGATCATGACTAAGGCAAAAGGAATAAAGGATAAAGAAGGTTTTGATATAACGCGATCAGACGGGACAAGGTTGATTGTCACCTATTCAACGCAAAGATACAAGAAAGATGCGCATAATCGAGAACGTGGCATTGCTAAATTACGACAGAGTATTAAATCAGGACGACTAACAAAGAATAGCATCAATAATCGTGGTTACAATAAATTCTTAACTATGAGTGGTGATGTTAGCGTTGCCATTGATGAAAATAAGGTTAAAGATGACGGTTTATGGGATGGTCTTAAGGGTTTTATAACAAACACCACACTGCCCATTGATACGGTAGTCACAAATTATCGGCATCTTTGGCAAATTGAAAAAGCTTTTAGGATATCAAAGACAGATTTACGGATTAGGCCGATTTATCATTATCGCAAAAAACGGATTACTGCTCATATTTGCGTGGCGTTTGTGGCGTATACAATTTATAAAGAATTGGAACGTTTATTGGCTCAAAAAGAAATCACGTTTAGTCCTAAGCGTGCCGTTGAACTCACGCATACGATGTATCAATTAGAATATCAGTTGCCTGATACAAATCATATGAATAAGACTATTTTAAAGATGGATTTTGAACAAAAGGAGCTCTATCAAGCAGTCTTTTCAATAAATTAGGGTGTCCCTGTGCGGAAGTCAGGAGGGCTATGCCTGATGAATGTGAAATATTAATTCCTCCAGATTCCTCTCATTTCCAATCTTGCAATATGTTGAGTTTGCAAAAACATTCGCTATCAGTTATATTTTAATAAGATATGCAATATTATATTAAGTTAAAATCGTTATTGTTATGGCTTATTATTATTTTCTTGATTGATATTTTCAGTCCTGGAAATATCGCGTATTCAGAGGAATTTATACTGCCAAGACCTGGGGTGCTGGTCCATTTAAGTCCGGTATCGACGCCTCCTATCTTGAAAGGGATTAGAGTTTATCCTGATAACCCGTTCAGGTTTGATTTTATTTTAGGCTGTGGTGATTCGAATGGAAATTCCCTTTCCCTTGAGGGGAGGGCTAGGGAGGGGGACCTAAAACAAGAAGCAACGAAACTTATCAAATACTTCCTTGCGAGTATCACTGTTCCGGAAAAAGACCGATGGGTTAATCTTTCCCCTTATGAAAAAGGTCGTATCTTGCCTCAAAGTTTTGGCCTGACAGAAATGGGGAGGGACTTGCTTGCAGAAGATTACTTACTCAAACAGATTACTGCAAGTTTGATTTATCCTGAAGATAAAATAGGCAAAAAGTTTTGGCAAAGGGTTTATCAACAGGCAGCCAAGCGATACGGGACAACCAATGTTTCCATGAATACTTTTAACAAAGTCTGGATTATGCCTGAAAAAGCGGTTGTTTATGAAAATGAGAAAGCAGGGACAGCGTATGTGGTTGAGGCAGGATTAAAGGTGCTGTTAGAAGAAGACTATTTGGCCAGGGAGAAAGCCCTACAGCCTGCCAGGGGACATATCCCGCAGAAGGGGACAGTTTCCTGTCTTTCAAGGGCCATGTCCTCTTCTAATAACAGAAACATCAACTCCTTCGGTTCTAATATCGTCCGCGAAATCGTCATTCCCGAATTAACTAAAGAAGTTAATGAAAACAAAAATTTTGCGCAGCTGCGACAGGCCTATAACAGCTTAATTCTTGCGACGTGGTATAAAGAAAAAATAAAAGATAGTTTGTTAGATCAGTTCTATGCTGATAAGAATAAGGTGGCTGGAGTGGGTTATCAACAAAGCGTCATGCCATTGCGAAGGCAGAAAATGAGGAATGGGCCCAACGACATTGAAGCTATTTACCAACTTTATCTTCAGGCTTTTAAAAAGGGTGTTTATAACTACATCAAAGAAGATATTGACCTATCCACTCAAACGGCAGTTTCAAGAAAACATTTTTCAGGAGGGATGGTTTTTGATAAGGCTATGAGGGTTCTTTTGAGGTATACCAACCAGATTCCTTATGATTCAAGCCCTGCGATGCAGGTGATGGTGGATATGGCGATGGCCAATGGCCGTAACAATGCAATGACATCACCGCCGTCGGTATGGGCTGATTCAGAGCAGGGGAAAAGCAGGGTGATAGAGGCCATAAGAACGTATATACCTGATATTATCGATCGTTATCAAAGGATAGATGATTTAAACTATCCTCAAAAGCAGAGACTTCGTGATGATATATATAAGATTACTTCGGCTGATTTCCAGGTATGGGGATTATCAGCAGCAACGGATAAAGAAAAAGCTCCCTATTTTGGAGGGACTTATATTAATGTATTAAAGGTAGTATTTTCTCGCCTTTCGCTTAATGAATTTGGATTTGGGCCTGACTGGTCTACTCGAGAAAGAGGCATTGATTATGTAAGATTTGTACTTGCAAGGGAAAGACCGGATATTATGGAGCGTTATGAACATCTTGAAACACTGTCCCTTGAGAAGAGAGCAGGATTAATTGACGAGATTTATAAAATTAAATCGGGACGTTTTAAACTTTGGGGATTAGGCGATTGTTCAAATAAGAAACGCACTCCCTATTTTAATGGCAGTTATATCAATGCTTTGCAATTGGTATTTCCTCAGCTTGGGTTAGATTCCTTAGGTTTTCAATTAGATTGGACTAAGAGAGGAGTTGATTCCATACGCTTTGTTTTTAGAAGAGAGATACCAGATATTATGCGGCGCTACGATGATTTTGATTCTTTAAACGAAGAGCAAAGAACAGCGTTGCGTGAGGATATTTATGGTATTAAAAAAGCGCATTTTAGTGCATGGAATTTAGATGGGTTTACCAATCAAGAAGAGGTTCTTTTTCAGGGAAGCTATATTAGTGCATTACAGCTTGTTTTTGATAAATTGGGTCTTGATCCATTAGGGTTCCATCATGACTGGTCCAGTGAAAAAAGGGCCACGGCGTCCATACGCTATGTCTTGACCCGAGAAAGGCCTGACATCATGTCGCGTTATGAGAGATTAGATGCCACAACTTCTATGGCAGATAAAAAACAACTACTTGAAGATATTTATAGGATAACCAGAGGTCATTTTACTCTCTGGGGCATAGCCACATGTTGTGATCCTAAAGTGGTCCGAGGATTTCAAGGTGATTATGTCAAGGCTTTGCATAGCGTCTTCGATAATCCTATTTTGGGATTTAGTGAGCAGGGATTAAAGGATTTTAGAAAAGAACATAAACAAAATAAATATACTTGGCTTAATGAAGAAATTGCGAAAGATAATGTGCGTGATGTTTTAAGGGTCAATATGCCGGATATATGGGAACGTTATAATAGGTTTGATTCATTGAATCTTGAACAACAAGAAGAATTACGCAAAGATGTTTACAGGATTACCGCTGCACACTTGAGGGTATGGGGCATCGCAAGGGGCTTGGATTGCTCTTATTTCAATGGGTCTTTTATAACTGCTTTACAAATGGTGCTTCCAAAACTTGAACTTAACCCGTTTGGTTTTCAACTAGATTGGTCGTCTAGCGAAAGAAAAAGCATTGATTCCATCAAGTATGTTCTTTACAAAGAACGACCGGATATCATGCGTCGTTTTGATAGGCTGAGCACTTTATCTTTGGAAGATAAAGAAGAATTACGTCAAGATATTTATAAAATTAGCAAAGGGTATTTTACGGCCTGGGAATTAGGGGGAGCACTAAAAAAGAAGGGTTATTTTAATGGAAGTTATATTAAAGCTTTTCAGGCGGTGTTTGAGGGGCTTTATCTTGACCCGTTAGGTTTCGAGCTTGACTGGTCTTCCCCTCAAAGAAGGCTTGACTCAATCCGCTATGTTCTGCGTCGAGAAATACCTGATATCATGGTCCTCTATGATAATTGGGATTCTCTAAATCTACAAGATAGAGAATACTTAATCCAAGATATATATAAGATTTCAAGTGCCCATTTTCAAGTTTGGGGTTTGTCTGGGTGTGAAGGCAGTTTTATTGAGGCACTACAGGATGTGTTTTCCAGCCTTGTACTTGACCCTTTAGGTTTTCAATTGGACTGGTCCAGTCGTTCAAAAGGAATTGAGTCAGTGCGTTTTGTGTTTAAGAAAAAAAGGCCTGACATTATAAGGGATTACGACAGGCTGGATTCTTTAAATGAACAAGAAAGAGGGGAATTGGTTGCCAAAATTAAAGGGATAACCTATGCTCATTTTATGTCATGGCGATTAGGTGGAGCTTTGAGTAAGAAAGTGGCTCCATATTTTAAAGGAAATTATTCGACTGTTTTACAAGAAGTGTTTGATCGATTACCAGGCCTTAATAATGCCATGCAAGCCCCGGGAGAGGGAGGGCATGGCAGGATTGTTATGAACAATTTAAGAAACACGGGTGGTGTGGATTTCACTCTTCATCAGATTCGTTTAAGAATTCAAAAGATTGGTCATAAGATTAGATTTATCATAAATCCTGTTTTGCTCAAACAGCTTGAGAACCTCATGGGTTTGGTTCCTGTCATTATTAAGATTGAGCCGATTATGAATATCAAAAGTTGGTTGAGCGTTGGGGGATATGCTTGATAAAATAATTTGACATTTCACGAAAAGGTGGTAAATTATTTATTCTTTCAGAATCGAGTGGATTTTAAGTCTCATTAACATAAGGTTGGTTTATGAAAACGTATTTGCCAAAAGTAAATGAAATTGAACACAAGGTTTACGTCATTGACGCTAAAGACAAGATTTTAGGTAAGGTCGCAACCAAGGCCGCCTCCGTATTGCGCGGAAAACACAAGCGCATTTACACGCCGTTTTGGGATACGGGGGATACCGTTATCATCATTAACGCCGAAAAGGTGAAGGTCACGGGTAAAAAATTAACAGATAAGGTTTATACCCGTTACACGGGTTATCCTAGTGGCCAGCGTGCCATGACCTTAGGGGTCATGTTAAAGAAGGCGCCAGCCAAGGTTTTGGAACTAGCAGTTTCCCGTATGTTTCCAAGCGGGCCATTAGCTTATAAACAAACATCCAAGCTCAGGGTGTATGCGGGTGAATCTCATCCACATGCAGCACAAAAACCTATTGTTTTGGAAGTTTAATCGGAAATTGAGGAGATATTTACATGGTGGAAGTTGTTAAATACGCAGGTACAGGTCGTCGTAAGAGTTCAGTGGCCAGGGTTGTTTTGACCCCAGGCACAGGTAAGATAATGGTCAATAAACGTGATTTCTTGAATTATTTCCCACGTGAAACAGACCGTATTTCTATCATGACACCATTAAAATTAGTCAATTTGGAAAATAAATTTGATATTGCGGTACGCGTCACAGGGGGCGGTTCCACTGGCCAAGCAGGTGCCTTTAAAATGGGGCTTTCCCGTGCCATCCTTTCCTGTGATCCATTGACCCGTCCTATATTAAAGAAGGCTAGCTGCTTGACCAGAGATGACAGAATGAAGGAAAGAAAGAAGCCTGGTCAAAAGGGAGCACGCCGTAAATTCCAGTGGGTCAAACGTTAACGACAAAAACAATATAATAAATCAAAGCCCATCTCCCTTCGAAATAAATTGACGAGATGGGCTTTTTTATTTATTATTAAAGGATTATTTATTAGATTAATTCCGACGGGAATAAGGAAAGAACAAAAATATGAATGAACCTCAAAAGATAATACGTGTTGCAATCCTCGGGGTCAGTGGGTATACAGGCATAGAGCTTCTGGGTCTTTTATTGAAACATCCTGGAGTGAGGGTCACCTATGTGTCCGCCAATAATACACAAGGGGCCATACAGGACCTGTTTCCTCAATTCTTAAATCAAACAACCTTGGTGTGTCAAAAGACAGATGTCAAAGAGGCGGCAGCCCAATGCGATCTTGCTTTTTTGGCCTTACCGCATACGGAATCCATGAATGTGGTGCCTTCATTATTAAAGGCAGGAGTGAAGGTGATTGATTTAAGCGCTGATTACCGGCTTAAAACACCCAAGGTTTATGAAAAATGGTATGGTCAAAAACATAAAGATACAAAGAACTTAAAAGAAGCTGTTTATGGCCTGCCTGAGCTCTACCGTCAGAAGATAAAGAAGGCCCATTTCATTGCTAATCCTGGCTGTTATCCAACAGCCACGATATTAGGGCTGGCACCTTTGGTTTCAACCCGAAAGGATATTCAATCGATTATTGTTGATGCTAAATCAGGCGTTTCTGGTGCAGGCCGTAAACCTGTGGTTGGTTTACTCGCTTCAGAACTGAATGGGAATTTTAAAGCGTATAAGGTTTTATGTCATCAGCATACACCGGAGATTGATGCCCAGATCTCTATCCTGTCTCATCACGCGCTGCATGCTCATTTTGTAGCACACCTTTTACCGATTACACGGGGCATTTTAAATACTATTTATGTGCAATTAAAAAACGGGATTACGTTAAATCAAGTCCATCAGTTATATAAGAAATTTTATAAGATGGAACCTTTTGTCCGGCTTCATGGGTTAAACGCACAGCCTGAAATCAAAAATGTGGCGAATACAAATTTTTGTGATATAGGTTTAGCCGTAAGCCCGGATAAGAAAATGGTGGTTATTACCTCCGCGATTGATAATTTGGTCAAAGGCGCTTCAGGTCAGGCGTTGCAGAACATGAATATCATGTGTGGGTTTAATGAAATTGAGGGGTTGTTATGAAAATTATTAAAGGCGGCCTGACGGCAGCCAAAGGGTTTAAGGCCAATGGCCTCTCTTGTGGTATTAAACGTTCTGGTAAGCCTGATTTAGGGGTCATTGTCTCGGATTTGCCTGTGGTGACTGCGGGTGTTTTTACACAAAATTCTATTAAAGCAGCGCCATTGGTTGTGAGCATGAAGCATATTCAGAAGGGGACAAGCCGCGTGGTATTGGTTAATTCCGGTAATGCTAATTGTTATACCGGAAAAACTGGTTTAAGGCATGCCCAAGATTCAGCTCGTCTAGTGGCAGGCCTTCTTGGGGTCCATGAGTCGGATGTATTGGTCAGTTCAACGGGTATTATTGGCAAGCCATTGGCGTATCAGAAAATAGTCGATGCAGCTCCTTTATTGATAAAGGGGATAAGCCAGAATGGTGGGACTAAATTTGCCAGGTCCATCATGACGACTGATTTGAGGCTTAAGGAAATTGCGGTGGAATTAGTATTAGGCGGCAAAAGGGTAACGATAGGCGGATGCGCTAAAGGATCTGGCATGATTGAGCCTAACATGGCCACCATGTTAGGGTTTATAACAACGGATGCGGCCATTTCATTGAAGATGCTTAAAACGGCCCTTCTATTAGCCACTCAACGATCCTTTAATAGTATAACAGTGGACGGGTGCATGAGCACCAACGATATGGTGACCTTGCAGGCCAGTGGACTGGCGGGAAATAAGAAAATTATTTCTCAGGATGAGGATTTTAAGAAATTTTATAAAGCCCTGGAGTTTGTTTGCGTTGATTTGGCCAAAAAGATTGTTTATGACGGAGAAGGGGCGACAAAGTTTGTGACGGTTGTTGTCAAGGGTGCTAAAACCGAAGATCAGGCCCGCAAAATTGCAAAAACCATTGCTAACTCAGCCCTTGTGAAGACCGCTGCTTTTGGCAGTAACCCTAATTGGGGAAGGGTTGGGGCTGCGGTGGGTTCATTAGGCCTCAAGGAGATCGATGAGCACAATATGAAAATTTCATTTTCACCTTTTGATAAAA
This sequence comes from Candidatus Omnitrophota bacterium, assembly GCA_015233375.1. GTDB lineage: Bacteria > Omnitrophota > Gorgyraeia > Zapsychrales > Fredricksoniimonadaceae > JABDGZ01. Next base: position 7,874 of record JADFXW010000036.1, read on the forward strand.
AGGACATCACGATGACGGTTACGTTGTGTCTGGGTAAGGCCTCAGCGGTTGTTTATACCTGTGATTTGTCGTATGAGTATGTGCGTATTAATGGAGAATACAACTAATGGAAGAAATTGTCAAAAAAGCATCCATTTTAATTGAAGCGATTCCTTATATCCATGCGTTCCGTCGTAAAATTTTTGTTATTAAATACGGGGGAAGTATTCTGGATGATCCCAAAATCAGGCATAATGTCTTACAAGACATTGTGTTTTTGTCCTATGTGGGCATCCGTATTATTATCGTGCATGGTGGCGGCCCTCATATTTCTGCAAGGATGAAGGAGAAGGGTTTAAAGAATGAATTTGTTGATGGGATAAGGGTCACGGATAAAGAAACATTGGTTATCGTGGGCGAGGAACTGGAAAAATTAAACCGCCAGATCGTTTCTGAGATAAAAAGTCTTAAAGGGGACGTTACAGGGCTTAAAGGGCAAGAGAACATCATTTTTGTTAAAAAGAAGAAGTCCCTGAAAGATTTAGGATTTGTAGGGACGATAACGGCTGTTAATAAAGATGATCTACAGGATCATTTGTCCAAAGGGCAAATTACGGTGGTGTCTCCCATGGGTATGACCACGGACAAGGAGCCTCATAATGTGAATGCAGATGAGGTGGCCTCAGCGATTGCCAATTCTATGGAAGCAGAAAAGCTTGTTTTATTAACAGATGTTCCTGGTGTCATGCGTGATTTAAAAGATATGGGCACCTTATTTTCAACATTGACCTTAGAGCAGGTCAGTGATTTGATTCAAAGCGGTATTATTAATGGTGGGATGATCCCAAAGGTCAGCTCCTGTGTTGAGGCGCTTAAAGGGGGGGGTGTTAACAAAACCCACATTGTGGATGCCCGTATGCCACATGCGCTTTTATTGGAGTTCTTTACCGACCAGGGGGTTGGGACACAGATCATCAAATAGGATAAATGAATGAAAGCCCAAGAAATTTTTCAAGAATATAACGATCATATCTTGTTAACCTATACCAGGATGCCGGCTATTTTTGTGAAGGGCAAGGGTTCTGTCTTGACCGATATCCAGGGCAAGAAATACCTGGATTTTTTTCCTGGTTGGGGGGTGAGTAATGTGGGGCATTGCCATCCTAAGGTCATGGGTGCGGTCCGTGAACAAATTGGGAAACTTATTCATGTCCCGAATAATTTTTATAATCCACATCAGGCTAAATTAGCTAAAGAGCTCATCCGTATTGCTTTTGACGGCAGGATTTTTTTCTGTAATAGCGGCGCAGAATCAATTGAGGCAGGCCTAAAGTTTGCCAGGGCCTGGGGAGAGGGACAAAAGACTGAAATCATTACGACCCATAATGCTTTTCATGGAAGGACTCTCGGGGCCTTAACAGCCACAGGCCAGTTGAAGCACCAGCAAGGTTTTGCTCCTTTAGTCCCAGGTTTCCAATATGTGCCGTTTAATAATATTGAGGCCATAAAATCAGCTATTAGCCCTAAGACAGCAGCCATCCTTCTTGAACTTGTTCAAGGTGAAGGCGGGATTAATATTGCCACTAAGGAGTATGTTCAAGAATTACGTCATATTTGTGATGAAAAGAAAATCTTGATGATTGTAGATGAGGTGCAGACAGGCATGGGCCGAACAGGCGAGATATTTGCCTTTAAGCATTATGGGATTGTGCCGGATGTGATGTGTTTGGCCAAGGCTTTAGGCGGTGGCTTGCCGATAGGGGCCATGATTGTGAAAAAAGAATTGGCTGATGTGTTTAAGCCCGGGATGCATGGGTCTACTTTTGCGGGAAGCCCCTTGATTTGCAAGGCTGCCCTGGGGGTCATCAAGGCCATTTATGCGGATAAAATGCTACAAAATGTGAAAGCCCAAGGCCCTTATATTTTAGAAAAATTAAATGAATTGAAGGCCAAATATGATATCATCAAACAGGTGCGAGGGGTGGGCCTTATGATTGGCATGGAATTAAGTATCGAAGGCGCTGCTATTTTCAAAGAATGTTTTGCCAAGGGGCTTATTATTAATTGCACCCAGGGCAATGTCCTTCGGATCATGCCCGCTTTGAATGTGACACAGCGTCAAATAAACAAAGCCATCCATATCTTGGAGGCGGCTATCAAAACGGTTCTCAAAATATGAAACGTGACTTTATCAGGATATCAGATTATTCAGGGGCTGAAATTTTATCTTTTATTAATTCCGCTGACCGCTTAAAAAAGCACAAGGGTCAATTAGGAAACCAGTTAAAAGGAAAATCAGTGGCCTTGGTGTTTCAAAAGCCATCGAATCGCACCAGGGTTTCTTTTGCTGTGGGTGTTTATGAATTAGGAGGCTACTGCCTTTATTTAGGGCCTGAAGAGATCAATTTAGGTAAACGTGAATCAACCTATGATGTGGCTAAAACCTTGTCGCGATATGTTCATTGTATCGTCGCCAGGGTTTTTGATAATAAAGATATTATGGATCTTGCTCAATACGCGGATGTCCCGGTCATTAATGCGCTTTGTGATAGGTATCATCCCTGCCAGGCCCTTGCGGATATTCAAACTATCCGTGAACAATGGGGTGTTTATAAAGGTTTGACCTTGGCGTATGTAGGGGACGGTAATAATGTGTTTCATTCGTTGATGATGGCGTGTGCCAAGGTGGGTGTTAATGTGCGTTTTGCAGGCCCCAAAGGTTACGACCCAGACCCTCAGATTGTCAAAGAAGCCAAGGAAGCAGCCTTGAGGAGTCAATGCAAGATTGAGATAGGTCGTGATCCTAAGGAAGCTGTTAAAGGCGTGAATATTATTTATTCTGATGTATGGGTGAGTATGGGACAAGAGGACCAAACAGCTAAACGGGTGAAACAATTTAAAGCCTACCAGATCAATGAAGGTTTGGCGAAATTAGCGCATAAGGATTATATTTTTATGCATTGCCTGCCGGCACACCGTGGGCTTGAGGTGACGGCCGATATTATTGATGGCCCGCATTCAGTGATTTTTGACCAGGCAGAAAACCGCCTGCACGCGCAAAAGGCGGTGCTTTTAAAGTTGGTTGTATGAAGAATTCCCCTCCCCTTGAGGGAGGGGTTTGGGGAGGGGTAATTTGAAAACAAATCAATGGAGGAGGAAATAATGAAAAAAATATCTTGGGTCACGATTTTGTTCGCAGGTCTTTTTTTAATTTTGTCTTCTCATTTTGCCTGGGCCAAAGAAATCCCTGTCGTTTCCAAAATTTCAGAGGTGACCATTTATCCCGGAGGTGCTCTTGTGACCCGCCAGGCTGACGTAGATATCTCTGAAGGGGAACAAACCCTGTTATTTGAAGACATTGTTCCATCCATTGATGAAAACACCTTAACAGTTAAGGCCCAAGGTTTGGCAGAGGCCCAAATTTACGGGGCCTTTATAAAAACTGAAAATTTTTCCCAGGTTTCTGATGAAAGGGTCAAAGCCTTGCAGGACAAGATAGAAGACATGGATGATCAGATTGTTGAACAAACTAATAAACAAGCAGTCATCAACAAAGAAGCCGCATTCCTGGATTCTATCAAATTGCTTTCGGATAATCAGGTCCCTAAAGATCTGGTGACTAAGATGCCGTCAGTTACGGATCTTGAAAATGTCCAACAGTATATTGGAAAATCATATACGGATGTGAAATCAAGGCTTGAGGCCATCCGCCAGAAATTGCGTGATTTAAACCGTAAAAAGGAAGCATTGTCTAATGACCTTCAAGGGTTAAATACAAACGCTTCAAAGATAAAGCGTTCCATAGCCATACAGATGAACGTTCTTCATCAGGGCAGGTTGACTGTTTCTGTTTCGTATTATGTTTGGGGTGTGGATTGGGAACCGGTTTATGATGCCCGTGTTGATTTTAAGGCCAAGAAGGTGGATTTAAGTCTTTTTGGTCTTATTAATCAAAACACCGGCGAAGATTGGAACAATGTTCAATTAACCATTTCAACCGCCCGTCCGTCCATTGGCGGGGTCATGCCGGAATTGCCTAGTTGGCCGTTAAGGCCAGTGATGATGAGGCCTGTTTATGCATCCTTGTCTTATGCAGGAACAGGTGCACTGAACATGGCAGATGAGAATACTCAATCATTGAGGAGCGTAGTGGCTTGTAAGTCGATGGCTAAAGCGCATGAAGCGTTTCGTGAAGCGCGCATCGTGCAAGCAAAAACTCAATTACAAGGCACCAACGCTGTATTTAAAATAACCAGGTTGGTGACAGTTAAGTCTGATGGCACAAAACAGAGGGTGCCTGTTATTGTGCTTAATTTGCCGGCCCAGTTTGAATATGCTTCCACACCAAAACTTGTTCCCTATGCCTTTTTAAGGTCAAAAGTGGAGAATAATCAGCAAGGCCTTCTTTTGCCGGGCAGGGTCAATGTGTTTTTAGATGGTGATTATGTCGGTAATTCAAGAATAGACAAGGCTTTAGGGACAAAAGAGAAATTTGATCTTTATTTAGGGGCAGATGAAGGGGTTAAGATAAAACGTCAGCTGCTTGAGCAAAAGTCGGATGACACCTTGTTTGCTAATATTCCTTCTCTTAATAAAGTGCTGAGGTATTCGTATAAGATAACAATAGAAAATTATAAGCCGTTACCCATTACAGTAAACCTGTTTGATAATATCCCGGTATCAGAAGACCAGAAGATTAAGATTAAAGATGTGAAATA
>JADFXW010000037.1 GCA_015233375.1 Candidatus Omnitrophota bacterium
ACCAATCCATAAGATTCAAAAAATAGATTTTTCAGGTTCTCAAATGAATCTGAAGGTGGATGGTAAGGAAGTTGTTGTTAATTTAATCAAAATTTCTTCAAAGCTTTTAAGAGCATCAAAAAAAGAAGTGATAAAAAAACAAAAAACAGTCATTAAGCATAAAATTTTCTTAAACATTTTTGGCTCCTTAGAGATAATATTTAGATTTGCTAAAGTTTAACATTCACTTGAGAAAAAGGCAAATTTTACATTTTTTTAACAAAAAATAAATTCTATATAACATATTGGAATACATATGATTACAATTCTCAAAAAAATATTTATTTTTCAAAATTAATTCTGAATTAAAGTCCTGATACGAATACAGCTCTTTGAAATTTTGAAAAAGAATCTTTGGTTAATTTTATCTTGACAAGATTATGTAATATGATACATTTGTATATACAATTATGAAAATTACTCGATGGGATTCAGTCAAAAGTGAACGCCTAAAGAAAATCCGAGGCGTTTCATTTGAAGAAATAAGCGGGGCAAAATTGGTTGATATTAAAGACCATCCTTCCCGAAAGAATCAAAAGTTGATGTTGTTTGATTACAAAGGGTACATTTGGTTGGTGCCTTTTGTGGAAACCGATGAAGAGATTTTTCTAAAGACCTTGTACCCAAGCAGTAAATACACGAAGATATTTCGAAAAGGAGGATTAATACATGAAGACTATTAAATTGACAAGACAAGAAAAAATCATTGAAGACGCCCTGTTGAAAGGGGAATATGTAAGCGTTGGCAAAAAAGAATTCAATGAGATTGCGCAATCCCTTGCGCACAGAAAAAAAGATGCGGTTTTGAATATCAGGGTCAATAAATATGATTTGGAAACCATTAAGCAGAAGTCGGCAAGACTTGGAGTTCGTTACCAGACATTTATTTCTGAAGTTTTGCATAAAGTAGCACAGGTGGCATAACAATTTCCGGCAACAAAATGAAAGAACCAAAACACCTTATTGCCGTGCCAAAAGGATAACGCTTGAACGAGGGCCTACGGGGTATTGGCGCGTGTTCTCCCACAGCGGTTCTTTGCCTTTAGCAAAACAATCTTGGGGAGACGGCCTTGAGGTGTCTGCAGCCAAATACCAGCGGGTTGTTGGATACACGGAAGGTAAATTAAACTGGACTGCTTCAAAAGAAGCATTAAACATCAAGAAAATGGCTTGTTCTTTGCTCTCAAAAATAAGACAGCCTAATTGCTTTTCCTGCGGATTATCCCAATTAGGGGCCCCTTTTTGGGTATTAAACCATTGAATATCCTGCGCGTTGTAAAACTGACCCTTAGCTAGAACAGGATGTGCCTGACGAAAAGCAATCATCCCTCTGGTAAAATTAAAAATCTCTTTGTTTTTTTTCAAATCATTCCAATTATACCAACTAATCTCATTATCCTGGCAATACGCATTATTATTACCTGCCTGCGTGCGGCAAAATTCATCTCCCCCTAAAAGCATGGGCACCCCGCGCGCAATAAATAAAGACAAAAGAAAATTTTTGATCTGACGTTGACGGGCTTTCTGGACATCAAGAGAAACCGGCTCTCCTTCTGCCCCACCATTATCACTAAAATTTTCGTTAGTGCCGTCCTGATTGTTCTGTTTATTAGCCATATTACGCTTATAGCGGTAACTGACCAGATCGTTAAGTGTGAAACCATCATGACAGGTCACAAAATTAATGCTATGCGAAGGGTTTTTGCCTGAAGGGCTAAAAATATCTGAACTGCCGCAAATGCGGCTTGCAAAAGGGCCTTTTAACCCGTCATCAGAACGCCAAAAACGCCTGACATCATCCCTGAAACGGTCATTCCATTCTCTCCAGCTTGTTCCACTAAACCGGCCTAACTGATATGCGCCCACGGCATCCCATGGTTCCGCAATCAGTTTCAAATCTTTCAATACTGGATCCTTCATCATATTTTCCAACACAGGAGCGCTTGATAATAAATTCCCTGAACCCTCCCTGTTTAAAATAGAAGCCAGATCAAAACGAAAACCATCCACATGCAGCCTCTGTGCCCACCATCTAAGCGAAGCAATAATCATCTCCTGGACAGCTGGCTCATTCGCATTAAGGGTGTTCCCTGTGCCTGTATAATTCTTATAAAAACGTTTGTTTTCATCCAGGATGTAATACACCGAGTTATCAATCCCGCGTTGACTTAAGGTTGAACCCCAAACATCCGTCTCTGCCGTATGATTAAAAACCACGTCAAGAATGACTTCAAGGCCAGCCTTATGAAAGGCCAAAACCATTTCCCTAAATTCTGCCACCTGACCCCCAAAACCCTTGGCCGAGCTATACGAGGCTTTCAGGGCTTTAAACACCACTGGATCATATCCCCAATAATTCTTTAATGTCTTGCCTAAAGGACTGGTGACCTGGGTTTCATTAAATTCCTGAACAGGTAAAAGCTCCACAGTCGTTACCCCTAATTCTTTTAAATAAGGAATTTTCTCTATAAGCCCACGATAGGTACCTGGATGTGCTAGCCCTGAAGATGAATGGACGGAAAAACCACGGACATGTGTTTCATAAATGATGGTATTGGCCCACGGGTGCTTAGGCAAGATGTCTTCATGCCAATCAAAATCATCGTTAACAACAACACATTTGGGCATATGACCCGCATTATCCACCATCAAGGGCGTCAAATCCTTGCCTGGACTTGAAGGGTCATACCCCAAAGCATGCTCAAAGTCCCAATCAGGAAACCTTGTTAAGGCACAGGCCATAGGATCCAAAAGAAGTTTATTAACATTGAACCGATGACCTGCCTCTGGGGCATAGGGACCATCCACCCGATAAGCATAAAGCGCACCAGGCTTTATCCCTTTGACCCATACATGCCAAACATCTCCAGTCCGGTTATGTTGGGCATCAAGATCAATCACCTTATGCGGTTGGGCGTCCTCTGGATTCGTAAATAATTGAAGACTCACATGGGAGGCATGACGGCTAAATAAGGCAAAGTTGACACCCTCGCCGCTCAATGAGGCGCCTAAAGGGGACGGCAGACCGGGTTGAATGGTCTTGGGCATAATGTTTAAACCTTAAGGCTTCGCTGAAGCTGGTCGATGTCTTTTTTTGCTTTGTCTGGGGTCGTTTGAAAAATCTCACAATACACCTGGATAGCCGTATCCTTCTTGCCATCCATCAATAAACGACGCACATCAAACATGGTTGATTTGGTCTTTGAAGGCAGAGGACTCTTTAATCTCTGCGACCAAACCTTGTACGCATTAAAAAAGACCAAGCCACAAACTAAAATAACGACAATTATATATAATGCCAACATAGACGTTTAAGCTTCCTTCACAAAATCCTCAACAACCTGTTTGACTTCCATTTCCGCTTTATTAATTTTCCCCTTGCATAACTTTACCAAACTCACCGCTTCCTTGACCTTAAGAGCTAATTCATCCACATCTATCTCATCACTCTCAATTTTAGCGATAATTTCATCTAAACGTTCGATAGCTTTACTGTATTTAACTTCAGCCATAAATAACCTCTCTTAAATGATCGTGCTTTCCATAGAGCCATCCACCAGCTCTGTTTTAATAATACGGACACCTGCTATGTCTTTGACGCTTCGGATAAGACGGCCTTCCTGGCTTCTGGTGATGCTAAACCCTCGTCTTAAGGTGTTCTCAGGCGAGGCCATTTGTATCAATTTTTCATACCCATTTATTTTAGCCCTTGAATTTTGAAGGCGCAAATGAATAATTTTCTTTAAATTCTCATGGTCTTCTTCAAGGCCTTTTTTCATGAACCTCAATTTTGTTTCTGGGGATTTCTGAAGGGCTTCTTGAACGCTGACCAGGCGCTGTTGATGACTTTTAATAAGCCCTGAGGTCCTGGTTTGTAAAAGAAAAGCATTTTCTTTTAAGTGCGCTTTTTTATTTTCTACGCTTCTTTCAAAGAAATTAATAATATTTTCCTGCCTCTGTTGAAGACCCTCCATAAAAGCCTGCAGCCTGTCCACCAAAAATTTTGCTATCGCTGTCGGTGTCTTGGCAAAGGTGTGTGCGGCCAAATCAGTCACTGTCGTGTTAATTTCATGGCCAATACCGCTTAATACACAAACACCCGACTCCGCAATCGCAGCAGCTATCTTCTCGCTATCAAAACAACTAAGCTCTGCAATAGAACCTCCCCCTCTGGTGATGACAATCACATCAATTTCTTTCATGCCCCCCAAGACCTTAAGCGCGTGGATAACAGACTTTTCGGCATTTTTTCCCTGCATCACGGCATTCATCATCGATATTTTAAAACCATAGCCGCTTCTTTTTAACTCGGAAATAAAATCATGATAAGCCGCGGAATCATAGGAGGTAATAAGCCCCACATTTAAAATAACTTCTGGCAGGGGTAACTCTTTATTTTTATCAAGGATACCCTTTTGTTTTAAAAGCGCTATAAGCCTCTGGCGGTCTTGAGCGATTTTACCAAGTGTATGAACAGGGTCTATGCCCTCCACAATCAAACGCACCTGGCCAGAAGCAGGATAAAAATCAACCTTACAAAGGAATTTAACCTCAATATCGTCCTTAAGCTCAAAAGCATTCTCCGTTTTCTTTAAGGTGGCCTCAATCTTGGGTTTTGCCTGCGCAAATATAACAACGCCAATCCGGGCTGCCGTCTGGCGGGTCTCTTGATCTTTTTCGCAAAGTTCAAAAAAAACATGTTTCTTGTCCTTGCCGCGGTCATAGCCCTGGATTTCACCGCAGACCCAAACAGCCCGAGGGAAACCGCTGTTTAGCACATCACGGATAAATTGATTTAATCCTGATATTGTATAAAATTCTTCGTTCATATCTTTAACAATCCCGCCTTTATCATCTCCCGCTCCAGATCCTGCCCTGCATGGATAATAACAGCCTCCATCCCATCAAGTTTAGCGTCCAAAAACTCTTTTAGGGCATTAAGCTTTCGGGCATTGTCCTGACTCCTGCGCTCAATGTCCTGAGAATACCACCCTTCAAATTCTTTAAATTCCCTGAACGCCTGATTAAACTCATCCAAACTCTTGGCATACGCCCTGATGCTCTCATGCTTAACTATCATCTCACTCTCTTTAAGCGCCTTAAGAGCGCCTGTCACAAAACCACCGGTAATAAAACGCCGCTGATCCATCACATAGTATAATTCTATGTTTTCTTCCATCTCTGCAAGCAAACAAAAGAGCCCTTTTTTCAATTGATCCTCTTGAACAGTCTTTCTTTGAAATATCGAAAACATTTTACCTCGCCCAGGGTTTAAACGCATGCAATGAAAGTACCAGCTCATTCATATTAATAATCGGCAAAATCGATGAATAATCATCACTCCAAAGCCGGCCTTGGCCTTCAGGAGTTGTGTCAAGCGGCTGCCAGTTTTCCTTGGTAATCAATTTTAAAAATCTTTCTTCATCCCATACAAGGATGCACCAAATCGATCTCATGTTAAAACCTGAATCCCCCACATCTTTGATAGCCACATAAGCGCCGCAATCAGAGGCTATTCTTGCCAGAACAGGTTCAAGATTCAAATAACGATTAGTGATATGAAAGACCACTCCTCCTCTTGGGGTCAATTTCTGACGGTACTCTTTGAGCACATCCTTATTGACCAAATGGCTTGGGATGGCATCCCCGCTGAAGGCATCAATCACTAAAAGATCATACACCCCATCTGGAGCCTGACGCAAGGACAACCTCGCATCCCCTAAAATAACATGAACCTCGCCCGGCGCGCTAGACAAATACCAAAAATAATCCAACGCCAGTTTTTTGACATCGCCATCTAATTCATAATAATCAACAGGACAGGACAATTTAGAATACATCGACAAAGCGCCTGTGCCTAAACCAACAACCCCTACCCTTTGGGCCTTAAAAACATCGGAAATCAATAGTGTGCCAATAGGCGATATGGGGCTGTAATACCCAAGAGGTATTTTACGCAAATCAGGCCGAAGGCATTCCATCCCATGCAAGGTTGTCCCATGTACCAGGACCCTTAGCCCACTCTTGGCATCATAAATTTCATAAATCCCGTAATAATTCCTTTTCTTAACAATAAAATGAACATTTTGCCAAACTGATTCCAAAAACGGCGTCATCACAATAATGCCCGCTAAAAAAATAGCCATCCCTTTCCCATGAGACGCTAATCCTTTAAAACCCATGCCAACAAGCACCCATAATAACACGAACGACCAGAGATGATAGCCACTCGTCCAATGAGGCCATACATAAAATGCCCAAGCGCCCAATAATACCCACAAGCATAGCTGCCACCAAGGCTTCTGTACGCCTTGGGACGGGACCATTAAGGCCACTACGAAAAGCCCTGCTAAATATTCAATCAAACTATTGGAGATAATGGGAATAATCCAGCTTGTGACAATCCCTCCTAAAAAACCTCCGACGGATATCATCACATAAAACAGGGTCATCCTCTCCTTTGAAGAGGGTTTGGATTGAATAAGCTGATTTTGCGTGTACAGGCAAACCAAAAACAAAAACACACAATAAAGGATGACATCAATGACAATTGGCAGTAAATGCTTCTTGGGCAAAAAATACATGATCGCTTGAAAGCCGATAATAGGCCCTATATAACGGACTATCCAGGAAGGACACCAGGGATTTTTCTTAAAATTAAAGATAAAAGCCAACAAATAAATTCCCAAGGGTGCAATCCATAAAAGGGGTACGGGGGCGACCTCATAGGTAATAATCGTGGTCACAGACAAAAACATCACCACACCCGCGGCCCCTAAACACAACCAGCGCCCCATTTGTTTGGCACTGACTGGCTCTATGGGCAAGGGTGTATTTTTTTCCTGAGGCGCTGTCTCCCGTTTTAAAATCAACCAAGCGGCCATGTTGCAGAGGAATAACACCAAATACAATACCCGCCAGATCTGTAACTGTTCTGTATTTGTTAAATACCTTTCAAAAATAAACGGATAGGTCAATAATCCCGCAAATGAGCCCGCGTTGGAATACGCATAAAGGACATACGGATTGTCCCGCCCTTGAAGCAAACAGCACCCAAGCCAGCTTTGAGTCACTAGACTCATGGTCGAAAGAACAAAAAACACAGGACCAATCGTCACGGTCAAACGCCAGAATATGTCTAAGACCAATGGTAAAGCCACCCCGCTAAAAGACAGATGAATGTCCCGCAAAGGAAAAAACATCGACGATATAACTAATAATCCTAAATGAAGGACTAAATACCTGTTGGTGCCTAAACGCCTCAAAAAGGTATGCGCAAACACATATCCTGCCAATAATGCTCCTTGAAAAAAAACAATACAAGCGCCCCACACCAAATAACTGCCCCCGTATTGAGGCAGGAATAATTTGGCAATGATAAGCTCTATCTGAAACAATAAGAAAGCAGAAAAGAAAGTGATCAGGATGAGGAGAAACATGCGCACATAATAAATGTAAATAAATTGTTTGTCATCAAGAAAATTGACCTTGTTTCAACAAACTGCTAGAATCCCCCCATGAAAATTTCTCCCTCCTCCAAAAAGAATTTCTTGAGGACACGCGTCATTAAAAAAATCTCTGATATCCCGGCTTTAGAGTTTAATAAAATATTCCCACACGTACCTGAAAAATACCATTTCTTTAAAACACTCGATGAGGCCGGGTTTCATCAATTTACTTTTTATTATATACTCGTCTATCATCGCAAGGAATTGGTTGGCGCTGCCCCCTGTTTTGTCGTGGACTATTCACTGGACACAAGCATCAGCGGCCTTTTACGCCAGTTGACCAATAAAATCACGAAAATTTTTCCAAAATTATTTAGTATCAAGACCTTGATCTGCGGCATCCCTATGGGACAGGGGCAAGTGGGATTAAATTTGAGTTATTCTGGCGTGCTTGAAGCCATTGAAACACGCCTTGAGTCATTAGCACGCAAAATCAAGGCCCCTCTTATGGCGTTTAAAGATTTTGATGCCTCTTATGATAAGACCTTTGAACCTTTATTAAAAAAAGATTATTTAAAAATAAACAGCTTGCCCATGACGCGTTTAAAGATAAATTTCTCAAATTTTGAGGAATATCTTAAGTACCTGGGCGGAGATACACGCTACGATTTTAGAAAAAAACTTAAAAAAGCTGCCAGCGTTCAAATCGATTCAAGTATTATCACCCATCTTGATGAACAAACATTATCAGAGGTTTATGAGCTCTATCTTCAAGCTGTCCAAATGCACGATATGAACTTTGAAATCCTTCCCAAAGATTTCTTCCGTTTAATTTCTGTGAACATGCCCCAAGAGACCAAATTCTTCCTCTGGCGAATGAACGGCAAGCTTGTTGCCTTTAATTTCTTCCTGGTTTCTGACGGGGTTCTTCTTGATTATTATCTTGGGTTTAACTACACCCTGGCTTTTCAATATCATTTGTATTTTGTCCGATTTAAAAAGACCTTGGATTGGGGTATCAGCCAAGGGCTTCAAGTTTATGAAATGGGCACAACAGGCTATGAGCCAAAACGAAGGCTTAAATTTGATCTGGTTCCTGTTTATCTTTATGTTAAAATCCGTTATAAAATCCTAAGGCCCTTTTTTAAAATATTATGCTCGATGTTAAAGTTTGAAAATTTTGATCCGGAATTAAAAAAATGGAAAAAATCATTAAAATAGGCCAGGTGCCTTTAAAAATCTTTCTCTTTCTTATTCTCAACGACCTTTTTGATACAAGCGCCCAGTTATTGATGAAAAAAGGGATTCATTATTCTTTTGATTTTGCTCATCATGACTGCTTTTTCTTTTGGGTAGGGGTTTCGATTTATATCTTTAATTTCTTCTTATGGATGTTTATCCTTTCCAAAATAAATTTAAGTGTGGCCCTTCCTTTGGCCAGCATCGGTTATATTTTAATACCTCTTGCTTCCGTCATTTTCTTGCATGAACACATCCTCCCCACCCGCTGGATAGGCCTTGTTTTGATAGTGACAGGCATTTATTTCATTTCAAAAAGTCAGCCCAAGGCCCAAGACAACCATGAATAACCCACTTTTACTTGTCATCATCGCTGAACTTTTGACTACCTCTGGCCAGATATTTTTTAAAAAAAGTGCTGATACACTTAATGCAGATAATGCCTCTGGAAAACCATGGGTCATTAAATTAATGGCAGGTGTATTAAGAAATCCCTTCATTTGGCTGGGCGGAACCTTAATGCTCTTAGGGTTATCCTGCTGGTTTAGGGCTTTAAGCCTGGGGGATTTAAACTACGTTTATCTATTAGGCAGTATTCAATATATTTTTACCCTTATTGCAGCCCATTATTTCCTGCACGAAAAAATTACCTCCTCAAAACTAATAGGCACCCTGCTTATTTCCTTAGGGATTATTTTAACATCAATTAAATAAGGAGAGGGAAAGGGGGAGTTCTTTTCTTATTGACTTTGAATATTTCCCCAGATTTTCATTTGATCAATGGTTAAAATCCGGGCCAGTTGACGATTCTCTTGGTTTAAGAACTGTTGCCTCTGTTGATACATGGTTTTGCTGTCTATTTCCCCCTTTTTCAAGCTTTGTTCTAAATCCCTGACTTTCGCGATATTGTCCTGAATGATGTCTCTGACCGTATTCATTTGGTCTTGGGTTAATTTCATATTAGCCGTGACTTGGGCCATCAATTGATTGGTCGATTTTAAAACAATCTCATCTACAGGAGGATTTTTGGAAGCGCTGGTATCTGTAGGCGGCTTATTGGGCCCTTGATGTTCTGTGCCCTCCTTTGTATCACTCACCAAAACACTTCTTCCATCTAAGCGCGTGTCTTTAGAAGACACAAATACACCAGAATCAGATGACAGTGGGGCATTTTCATCTGCAAAGACCTGAAAACTAACAAACAAAGAACTTGCCATAAGAATAAAAATAATCCTGTATTTTCTTAAGGGAATAAACATTTTCTTCATTGTATCAAAAAAACAAAGACAAAAAAAGAGGGACAGAATTTTCATTTCCTTGATGGGAATGAGCCCTGTCCCTCTTCTTTCCAATTACCTAGAATTTAAAATTCAAATCCATTTGAAACAAATTCTCAGGAGCTGATGATTTGCTAAAGGCTGAACTTATGGTACTGTTAGATTTAAAGACGTTGGTACGAAAATAGGTCATTGTAAACCAAACGTTCTTCGCTAAACCTAAATCAAATTGTGTTCTCCATCCTTTAGTATCTGTATATCCAGAATAAAAATCATCATCAGTTAAAGCATCTAACCAGGCATCCGCTTCCAAAACTTTATAAAATGATTTAAGTTTCCACGTCCCCCAGCCATTGATTGCAGAATTACCGATATACCCGCCCATCATCCAAGTAGAATTATTCTTAGATGGATCTGTATTCCTTGCATATTGGCCAAAAACACCTATTTGAGGAATATAAATCGGCAGAAAGGCTGCTTCGCCAAATGGATCATTAATACCAAAATCCACAGCCCCACCAATAGTATTAAAATTATAGCTATACTGGGCAGCATTTGACGTGCTTATCGTATTACCAAGTCCTCTGTTATCGAGTAAAGCATGGCTGGGAAGGCTCACCAATTGCCCTAATCCTGCTAATTGGTAATAAAACTTTTCTGTTAAATTACCTTTAATACCTTCCTGGGTAACAAACACATAAGGATCTGTCCTGGTAGTCGTTGTTTTCACATCCTTAAGGACAAACATGGCATTTGTTGAAAACGGCGTTATATAGTCATTCAATCTCTTTTCTAATTGAATAGCACCACCTTCCGGGTTGAGATCCGGATCCCAAAGTAAACTGGCAGGTTCCCAAACAGGATTGGCCATTTTACCACCTGTTAAGGTCAAATAATCAGTAGGTTTATATTGGACCCAGGCTTTATTTATCCCCGCATAAGGGGTGGTAAATGTTCCTGAATTTGTACCTCCATTACCACCAAAGGTCACTGTATTGCTTCGGCCATTAGCCAAGGTCCCATTATCACTTCCCCCTTCAGTGGCCAGTGTGACCCCAACCTTGACCTTATCATTAATCTGGTCCTCTAAGTTCAAACGAACACGGAAACGCCCTCTATTTTGCGTCAGATTTGTTGTACCAGGGACCTTTCTCTTATTAACTTGATCCCGTAAAAGGACAACTCCACCTATCTTGAAATTATTAATCCACTCCGGAGCTGTTTTCTTATAAACCGCTTCCTGAGACTCCTTCTCACTGGAAGCTATCTCGCCTTTGATCTGCTCTGCCTCCTGAGATGTCAAAATCCCCTTGTCTTCCAGTTTTTGAATCAGGGCATCCACACTGGATGTCTTTGCCCAAACAAAACCTGGAAGCCCCATCACTAACATAATGAATACAATTAGAACATTTCTCTTCATGACGCCTCCTATTTTAAGTTGTAAAAATTAAGATAAATATACCGCCTCTATATTAAGAAATTATTAAGATTCAATAAATTTTTATATTTTATCAATTATTTCTAAATTTTGACAATATTTCTCCAGCCTTCAATTCATTTTTATGCTGATCCGAAATATCGCCTGCTTTTAGCTCATTCTGGTGTTGGTCTGCCACCTCACCTGCTTTTAATTCATTTTTATTCTGTTGAGCAATTTCTCCAGCCTTTAATTCCTGTTCAAAAGACGAGGCCACTTCGCCCGCTAACAACACTGAACCCTTTTGGGAAGAGGCCTCCTTCTTAGGAGAAGATTCGGGTTGGGCAAAACAAGAATAAGAAAACAGGACCATTAAAATTAACAAAATAATCATTCTTTCCATAAAGGCTCCTGAAATTAAGCGGGTTTCTGTCAAAACTTTTAGCTTTTAATCTTCTTATCTTCTGTCTTTTCAGAGAGTTTTGACTTTTGAACTTGCCTCCCCCTAAAGAATCAATTATCCTGTTCTTTACGGAGGCGAAAATTATGAAT
>JADFXW010000038.1:0-3129 GCA_015233375.1 Candidatus Omnitrophota bacterium
AAATGCACGGGTTTTCCGTGGTGCGTGATTTTGTCGGGCATGGGATAGGTCGTCGGTTGCATGAAGACCCAGAAATTCCAAATTATGGCCGTGCGGGGCAAGGTCCTGTGCTTAAAGAGGGAATGGTTTTTGCGATTGAACCCATGGTCAATATGGGGACTTTTCGTACCAAAACTTTAAGCGATGGATGGACCGTGGTGACTGAAGATGGAAAACCATCAGCTCATTTTGAGCATTCGATAGTCATTACATCAAATGGACCTGAAATATTGACACAATAAGGATATGGCGAAAGAGGATTTAATAGAAGTTGAGGGTGTCATTGAAGAAGCTCTTCCTAATGCGATGTTTCGTGTAGCATTGGAGAATAATCACAAGGTATTAGCGCATGTGTCAGGCAAGATAAGGATGAATTTTATTCGTATACTGCCAGGGGACAAGGTTAAATTAGAGTTATCGCCGTACGATTTAAATCGGGGGCGAATTACATTTAGGTTAAAATAAGATAAAGGAGTCCCTTCCATATGAAGGTTAAATCATCTGTTAAAAGAATTTGTTCAGGTTGTAAAATAGTCCGTCGTAACAGGGTGGTTCGTGTGATTTGCAGCAACCCTAAACACAAACAAAGACAAGGATAAGGTGTATGCCGAGAATTTTAGGTATTGATCTTCCAAAGGAAAAAAGAATTGAAGCGGCTCTTCCGTATATTTACGGTGTTGGTCCGGCCCGCGCGAAAGAAATTTTGGATCAAACAAAAATCAGCGTTAATAAAAGGGCAAAGGATTTAACAGAAGAAGAAATTTCACGTATAACCAGTTTATTACAGAAGAATTATGTGACTGAAGGTGATTTGCGTCGCGAGATTAATGAAAATATCCGTCGGCACATGGAAGTTGGCACGTATCGTGGTCTTCGCCATCGTAAGGGCTTGCCGGTCAGGGGGCAGCGGACAAAGACCAATGCCCGTACCCGTAAGGGCAAGAAACCTGTTGTGGGAAATATCATAAAGAAAGAAGCAGCACCAGCGGCTAAGAAGGGATAAGGAATTATGGCCAATAAACCAGAACAAAAGCAAGAACAAGCACCGGCAGCAAAGAAATCTGTTAAAGCAAAGAAGAAAAACCTGAAAGGTGTCACTTCAGGTTTAGCGATGATTCAAGCTTCTTTTAATAACACCATTGTGACTATTACTGATAAGCAAGGAAACACCATTAGTTGGGCGTCTCCTGGTTTAGTCGGTTTTCATGGTTCAAAGAAATCAACTCCTTTTGCGGCCCAGATAGCGGCCACTGATGCAGCACGCCGTGCTAAGGAAGTAGGTTTAGTCAGTGTTGATGTTTTGGTTAAAGGTCCAGGTTCAGGCCGTGAGTCTGCGATAAGGGCACTTGTGGCAGCTGGTTTACATGTCACATCAATCAAGGACGTAACACCGATTCCGCATAATGGGTGCCGTTCACGTAAGAAACGCAGGGTGTAAACAAATAATCAAGGAAGGAAATAAAAGCATATGGGTCGTGACATTGGACCAGATTGTCGTCTTTGCCGCCGTGAAGGTGAGAAACTTTTTTTAAAAGGAACACGCTGTTACTCGCATAAATGCGCCGTTGCTCGCCGTGAATATGCTCCTGGTCAACATGGTTTAAAAAAGGGCAAGCTTTCAAACTTCGGTGTGCAGTTGCGTGAAAAGCAAAAGATTAAACGTATTTATGGCGTTTTAGAGACACAGTTCAGGAATTATTTCTTGAAAGCCACAGCCACCAAGGGTGTGACAGGTCATATTCTCTTGCAGTTCTTGGAACGTCGTCTAGATACGCTTCTTTTTAATTGCGGTTTTGCCAAGTCACGTACTGATGGCCGCCAGATAGTGAGTCATAATCACGTGTCTGTTAATGGTCGTCGCGTCAACATTGCTTCATTTTTGGTTAAGCCCAATGATGTCGTTGAAATTAAGACGGATAATAAGTCATTGGCAACCATTAAAGGAAATGTGGAACTGACTAAGGATAGAAAAGTTCCTGGCTGGGTAGAAGTGGATTCAAGTAACTTGAAAATCAAGATAGTGCGTCTTCCATTACGTGAAGATGTGACGTATACGGTCAACGAGCAGCTCGTTGTAGAGCTTTATTCAAGATAATATTTATTTTACGGAGGGTAATCACATGGGTGTCAAGTGGCGCGATTTTCAAATGCCAAAACGGCTGGATTGCGAAGAGGCAAGCTATACCAATACTTACGGTAAATTTGTGGCTGAGCCTTTTGAGCGTGGATATGGCGTGACCCTGGGAAATTCACTGCGCCGCATTTTGTTGTCCTCGATTGAAGGGAGTGCTGTTTCCTCCATCCGTATTGAAGGGGTTTCTCATGAGTTTTCAACCCTGCCGGGTATTTTTGAATCGGTGACGGAGATAGTCCTTAATATCAAGGCATTGGTTGTCCGTTCTCATTCAAAGGCGCCTAAGACGGTTTATATCAAGGCCAATAAAAAAGGTGAAATCAAGGCCAAGGATATCATTTCTGATGAGGTGATTGAAATCCTTAATCCTGATCATCATTTATTGACCCTGACTCAGGATATTCCATTTAACATGGAGTTGGAAATTTCTCGCGGCCGTGGTTATGTGCCTGCAGATCAAAATAAAAAAGAAGGCGCTGCTGTTGGTACCATCGTTGTGGATTCTATTTTTACTCCGATTATCAAGGTCAACTTTACGGTTGAGAATACCCGTGTTGGGCAACGCACGGATTATGATCGTTTGTTGATTGAGATTTTTACCAATGGAGCGATTAATCCTAAAGAAGCTCTTCTTTATGGGGCCAATATATTACAACGTCATTTGGATGTGTTTGTGGCGTATGGCCAATTACCTGAAGAGGAAGAACAAGAGGAAGAGGTTTCTGTGGAAGAAGAGGCCTTGTATACCAAGTTAAGGCTTCCAATTTCTGAGCTTGAACTCTCGGTCCGTTCTTCTAATTGCTTGAAGGATGCGAATATTAAAACCATTGGCGATTTAGTTCGTCGTCAAGAGCCTGAGCTTTTAGAATTCCGTAATTTTGGAAAGAAATCATTAACAGAAATCCAGGATATTCTCAAGGCCATGGGTTTGAATTTAGGTATGAAGGTAGATGCTA
>JADFXW010000038.1:3139-11891 GCA_015233375.1 Candidatus Omnitrophota bacterium
TGTAATAAACTGGTTATACGTGAAATTTCTTCTTCTGTTAAATCCTTTGCCCTTTTATTAACGCTGATTTTTGTTTGATCCAAAATTTCTTTCGCGCGGGCCGGACCAACACCGTAATAGAAGTTTAAGAAAAGCAACCTTGCGTGATATGGCCAGGGCAGTGCTGACCAGAGAGCGGATTTGCACAACCATGGCTAAGGCCAAAGAGGCCAGGAAGTTTATTGACAGGCTTATCACGTTAGGCAAAAAAGATACCCTGGCTGCTCGCCGTCGTGCTTTTTCTATCCTTTGTGATCATAAGATGGTTTCAAAGTTGTTTTCAGAAACGTCTCCACGCTTCAAATCACGGCAAGGCGGATACACCCGTATTATTCCGTATATTAATCGTGGAGGGGATAGTGCGGCATTAGCATTTTTAGAGTTAACAGAAAAGAGCCGTGAGATAATCACCAATCTTAAAGTTTCAAAAGAAGAGAAAGAGGCAGGGGATGTGAAAAAGGTCTCTGAAGCCCAGACCAAGCCTGTCACACCAACAACGGCTGAGGCTCCCACACATTCAAAGGCAGATCTAAAAGCCGCTCCCAAAGCCGCTGCCAAGCCTAAAGGCACAAAGAAACTCTTCCAGCGAAAGACGGGAAGCGAATAAAAATTATATTAAAATTAAGGGAAATTAAGGGGACACACAACTTGATTCATAAGAATTAAGTTGTGTGTCCCCTTAATTTTTGGTAAATTTAATTTTAATGGTTGTATCTTATAAAATGTTAAGGAGGGATCTGTGAATAATCCCAATCTTTCTATCAAGCAGATTTTTACATCATCGTTTGCGATATATGAGAAGCATTTTTTTCCTTTGTTTGGTGTTTCTTTACTCATTGTCCTGTTGAATTTTCCTGTTAATTGGCTTTTAAGTCTTGAGGACAATCACCTGAAGCTTGTTGGGGTATTGATGGCTCCGGTTATTTTTATGGTGTCATTGTTATTTTTTTCTGTTTTGATTGTTTCTTTAGACCAGACCACTAAAGGAGAGTCCGTTGATCTTAAGGTGTCTTTTAAACAGTCCTTAGGTGTGTTTTGGGGGTATTTATGCTGTAGTATGATTACTGGATTAATTATCGGCCTTGGGTTTCTTTTATTGATTATACCTGGGCTTTATTTAACGATTATCTTCTTCTTTGCTCCTTACTTTATCCTCTTGGATGGCAAGCAGACATCTGCTGCTTTAAAGGAAAGTAAAAGGATCGTCAAAGGAAATATGGCCCAGATCTGCAAGATTTATGGCTTGATCATCCTGATGGTTATGCCGGTTTTGGGGCTTACGGTTTTGATACAGAAGGTGACCTATGGTGCCGTTGCATGCATATTACTGCTTGTCATTAATGTGGTATTAGCAAGCCTATGGCCCTTCATAGCCGCTGTTTTCTACAATTTATTTATCCAGTTAAAAAAAGCAAGCAGTAATTAAAATGATGTCCTTATCATTTTTGCTGTAGAGACGCCATTTATGGCGTCTCTTAACATTGATATTTTTTTGCATATGCTATAGGGGCCGACTTTATGTCGGCCCAATTAAAAGGGCGGACCTCATCGGTCCGCCCCTACGATAATAGATTTTGTAATAACCCCATTTTTAACGGCTTGTCAAGAGCCCTGGTCTACTACTTGCGCTTGATGGAGTCATCTCAAAATAAGCGATGAGATCTTTGACCAGCACAATAGGTCCCGTCTCTGGCATAAGGCCACGCGCATTTTTAAACTGGGCTAATAATGCTTTACTAATGGTAAAGTGGATGCTTCCATCACCCTGAATTTCCACCTTGACATTCTTCATGCTCATGTCGATACCACCTTTTTCAAAATGATCAGACTTTACCTCATGTCCCATCGTCTTAAGCTCAGCGATCACATTATCTTTATCCAGCCCATCCGGCAGTTTTTTCGAAACGAGAATTTCGCTAAGCGTAGATTGTGAAAATGCTGGAAGCGCAAGCTGTTGTGGTTGATTTTCTTGACGAAGTAGAAGAAAACTTTGTGGAACTACTGGAGACACTTCTGCCAGTGGACTTGGGACAACATTTTCTGAGGTATCGCTTATTGGCCCTGGGGCAGCTGGACTAGGAGGCGCTGGTGGTTGTGCCGTGACTGGTGTTAGCGGTGGGGCATCCTCTATGGGTTCTTCAGTGGAGGTTTGTTCTTTCTCTTTCAAAAGCCCTAATGATGGCAATCTGTTTATAGTGACAGCAGGCCCTAAACGTGGAGGCTCGATAACTGGAGGCGCTACTATGGGCTCTGGTGCTGGATGTGTTGCTACTGGAGGTGTGACCGGTGTTATGACTTTTATGTCCATTTTTATATGATCAGCAGACCTATGCGTTTCTGCAAAAATATCTAAAAAAGAATTATGACCGTGGCCGCTTTCTGCTCCTGGGGCCCATTCCTTATAACGGTGGATAATATCAAAAATAATGGTGTTTCGATCAGCAGTGGGTAGTTTATCAAGCTCAACCTGGATTTGGTGCCCGATTTTTCCCCAATCAGGACTTGGTCCTCTATGGTCATAAATACGTCTGATGTGCTGAACAAAGGTATTGTATGTTTTGGGATCAGTGACATAGTTTCTATATCGTTCCAATAGAGATGCATCACCATTTTGTGGTTCAAAGAAATGCTGGACAGAGTCTTTAGTACGCAAGAAACCTGCCTGACGCATAAAGTCATCAAGGTTATACTGTGTTTGACTGCCATGACGCGAGAGCTCTTCAAGGATAATTGTTTCGGCTTTTTTAGCAAGCCTATTTGTTTTGAGTATGTCTAAAAGGGTATCATAATGGGACCAAGCGCCATGGCCTTGAACCATAAGTTGATGCTCGAATTGAATTTTAAAGTCATGGACATTTTGAATACCAGCTTGCTGTAATTTATGCTCCATCTGAGGCGTCCATAGTTCATGGATGAAGGCAGGTTTAGACCATCCGCTCAAATGAAGTTCGATGCCTAGTTGTTTATGTAGTAAGTTAGCTAAGGCGTCTGCCAATTTTCGATCCGAACCATTCGTGATTCGTCTGACCACGGCTGGTACATCAACCTTGCCATCTTTGACCAGTTCCCGCATGACCTCATCAGGATATTGGATGCCGTTGTGAGGATTGAACAAAGCCTCACGCACATCATTGGGCTGAACTTTATTGGCGTTTTGGGTTAAAAGATCGGCTAACGTTGAGAAATGAATCGTTCTGGTGGTTTCTACGGGATGCTGTGACAGGGCAGGTGTTGTTGATTCATGTGCTGGTGCGTTAGGGGCTGCTGGTGGTGCGTTATGATGTAACAATCCTGATATCCAATGGAAGAGGACCCCGGAAGCATAGGAGAACCCTGCCGCAAAAACCATGGACCAGAAAGAGGCCCAAAAGACCTCGCCGCGTTTTACTTTTCTGAAATTCTGCAATGACTGAGTGTAATTTTCTTTCAAGGCATTTTCAGCCTCACTATAAGAGGGATGGGCTATTATGTTAGCCCGCGACATGCCAAGTGCGGTGAGGGCGCCTTGAAGGGCATCTGATAACTGTGTCCGCTGGGTTTCCTGTTGGATAAATCGGTCACTGTCATATCTCAAGAATTCAACCCCGACCGTAGATCCATATTCAAGGCGGGCCATAACGTCTGCTGCAGCGGCAGTTAATTCATCCCTCTTGGCGGTATCCGTCGGAACTTGGCTAGTTAAAGTGCGTAAGTTTGTAATGGCCTCTTTGACAGAAACTTTTTCAGTCACCGCATGGCCATTAATCAGTTTCCTTTCCTGTTTAGTTTGGTGTTCGCTTTCAAGGTCTAAAGACTGGCGGATTTCTAATAAGGTTAGATTTTTAGACACACGCGCGTTTTCCCTCATGGCTGCGACAACGCCTGTCAAGACGACACTAACACCCAGGGCGATAAGAGAGGCAGTACCAAGCACCGGGAATAAAATACCTGCCATGCCGGCAACAGCTGCAGTCTTAACAGCCCAGCGGCTGCTTGCGGCCACTGCTTGTCCTGTAATGCTCATGGTTACAGCCACAAAAGTAGGGGAGGTTAAGAACCCTAAGATTGGAAGCTTCAAAGCAGGTCTGCTTTGCATGCCATCAATAATGTTTACAATTGTTTGGTTCCACCATCCCTGAGGCTTAGGCGCGGCCACAAATGCGTGTTTCAAATTGGCAACAAAATTGACATTAAGGTTGATGTCTGAAGGTTGTAATGTTTTAAGATTGTGACCAGAGGCGCTAAATGCTCTTTTAAGCTCCTTGGCTTTTTTGAGGAGATTGCTTCCAATAGATGCAATGTCCGAGTGTGCTGCGCGTATTTGTCCAGTGATTGCTCTGACCTGGGCTTCAAAATCGTTGTCAGTCATAGTGGTCGTTATATATTGATGAAACAAACTCTTGATATTTTGCACGATGGGGTCAGCATCGCCTATTGGCGTGACGATTTCTCCTGTTTGTTCAAAATTCCGGCTGGCGATGCTTGCTAAAACACCATTCTCACTGCTGGTGAATTCCTCGTCATGGTTTAACCCCAATTCACTCCTGTTGCCAGCGTCTAGTGCTGCGCCAGTATTAATAAGTGTGTGTAATTTAGTTCTTCTGTCCTTGGCATGAAGCGCTACCCTCGCGGCTTCGATCATGCCTAAAAACCATTTGACAGGGCTGTACCATTTCCGTTGGGTTAAATCCTTGTTAAACCATTCACTCGCCGTGTAATCTGTCATATTTTTAACAACAGGGTCAGCGTTAAATAAGGTCACAGTGACAGGTGCAGGGGGTGGAGTAGCCGGAGGGGTTTGTTTTTTTTCTTCTTCTTTTTTCTTTTCATCCACCTTTTTATTATGTTCTTCTACGGCTGGCGTATCTATCCCCTCGACCTTAGCTTTAGCGAAGGCATCCACTAGCGTTAAAGTGTTAACGGACCACGCAATTTGATGTAAATTAGCTGCTTTACTGGCAGATTCTAAAATATTATTAAATACACCTGCTGAGGTAAGTGCAGGCTCAACATAAGAGTCAGACACGTCTTTTTGATCCTGTGGTTTCTTGGCTACAGGAGGCTGTTCGCCTGGAAGTGCTACAGTTTCTTTTATTTTGTATTCTGGTTTATGCTTTGGTTGAACTAGAGTTACCTGGACTGATGTTGTAAGACCAGTGCTCTTATCGTCAACAGTGACAATGTTTAAACTATCTCTAATAGCATCATGCGCGATGGTTTCTGCTTTTTTAGGTGTAATATTGCTCTTTGTGAGATCTTCTATAATGCCTGTCACAAGATCGTCATATTTAATAGCGCCTAATACAAAACATAATTGGTGCCAGACAGCTTCACATTGTCTTGTTTCATCTGTTGTTTTCAGTGTTTCA
This sequence comes from Candidatus Omnitrophota bacterium, assembly GCA_015233375.1. Lineage (GTDB taxonomy): Bacteria > Omnitrophota > Gorgyraeia > Zapsychrales > Fredricksoniimonadaceae > JABDGZ01. The sequence goes on from JADFXW010000038.1 coordinate 8,527, forward strand.
TTAAATTCATCACCAATGGGTACGCCGTAGTCTTGCCCCTGAATAGGGTGTGAGAATATGTTTTCTGAATGATGAAAATTAGGTACAGCAAATGCGCCTGCGGGAGATGCCATGATAGCATTTCTGACCCCTTCGGCCCAGTTGTCAGGATTTAATTGATCTAGAATAGCGGTATGGCCAGAAGCCTGAACAAGCGCTGTTACTTGTATATCTGGCCACCATATTTTCGTTAAGGCCTCGAACATGAGCGGGAAGGTGCCCCACCCTGTATCCGCATAACGGATTTTCTTTGTATCAAATGCGCCTGATTTTTTAAGATTGGCTTCTAAATCTTTCTGGATTCGTTCCATTTTTGCCTTAAAGTCAGCATCAGATTCCATTTTATCTTTAATTAAATTTCCTAATTTCTTTAAGAAATCATTTTTGTTTGAGGTGGAATTTTTAGCTGTAGCGATAAAACTCTGCATTTGGCTGTAGTAAGGCTTGAAGGTAAGATTATTGCCGCTTAAATAAAAGAGAGCAGGATGAAGATCTGTATCTGAAAGTAAAGCCTGGGCCATTAATCCAGTGTGCCAAAGGCCTCCATCACGGGGGAAATTGAGGGTTTCAAATTGACCGTTACCGTGATTAATCATATCTTCGCCTATCCAGGCGTTTATGGCAATCGCGCAAAATAATTGTTTAGATCCAGCATCGATGGCATTAATAAACTCTTGGAGTTTCTGGTCTATGGCAGTATTATTTGCACCTTTTTTAAAATGAGGAGCCGCGTCTTTAAGGATTTTCTTAGCGATATCCTTGATTTCATTTTCTCGTTCTTCGACTGTCGTTCTTCCAGCAGCAATATTGGCTGCAAGTTCTTTGGCTTTGTCGATAATGGCCCTAAATGGCGTTGAATAATTTCCCCAATAATAATCGTACAGTTCGCTTTGGGGAACGGAAACGCCTTCTGGTTTCGCGACAACAGGGGGGATCGTGCCAATCATGGCATTGGTAGGGACAACAGTGACAGGTTCATCTAAATATGTCGTTTGTGCAGAATTAGCCAGGCTATCATGAGTCATCGGCAAAGTGGTCATGGCTGCGGTCATCGCGCGTGCGGTAAACTCGGTACCGCCAGAGAAGTATTTACGGGGAATAGTTTCGTGGCGGGTTACGTCAATATCTTCCTTAATAAAGTTAAAGACACCTTTTTTAAATGCTTTCAAATATTGTGTATAAATTTTTTGACGGATATTCTTGTCTTCAATATCAATCCCGTTGACCTTGTTTTTGCCAATGTAGATTTGGCCTAACAAAGATTCTTTAAGGCGTTTTTTGTACCAAGTGGCAAGGATAATGGAATTGTAACTTTGACGTAACAAGGCAAAATGTTTGCCTTCATTAACTTCTTTTTCTATGACAGGGACAAGCACATCACGCATGATTGATGTGCTCAAGATGTCCTTCGCAGAAGATTTATTCACATCTTCATCTGTACGGTTTCCTTTACTGTACGAAGGAAGATTGTGTTTTTGCGCCAGGTAATCTTGTTCTAACAGGACTTTGAGATGGCTTTTGCCGATAAATGCCGAACCAAGATGTTCATAAACAACAGCCTTGTCTGGAACAATCCATATTTTATGGAAGGTTTTGACTTTGATATCAGTTGTCCCGTATGTTAAAGCGGTTTTTGTATAAATGGTGTTCCAAAATGTTTTACCTGTGGGACTGTTTGGGTATAAAAGGCTGGAAGAGATTTGTTTTAAAACGTAATCTTCTGCAAGCAAGTCGCGTCCCATGTCAGTGGTGCTGAAAGCCAAAGGGATGATCCTGGCTTTTTCATAAGGAGAAAGGTTGACCCACATGTCCTCATCTTTAACGGTTAAAGCCGCCATGAAGTATTTAATCAGCTTGGCACAGGAATTTTTGAGGTGCTCTTTATCGGCTTTCCAGCTTGTATCACCTGGATCAACGAGAAAATTAAACTTCATGGGATTGTTGAGATTGACCTTAATACCGCGTAAGATAAGAGGATTATATTCCTGGCTTAAATGGACCAGGGTGCCGGGTTTTGGTAAGTCAAGCGCAGATAAACTTTGCGCAGACACAGAAACCGGGCATACAGAGGTCGATATAAAAGCTGTTAAAATAATACAAACAATCAGGCGTATGAGGGATTTGTTTTTTTTTGCTAACATATTAATTCTCCTTTTTTAAAAAAGGGTACACAAGCCACTTCATTCAAAGTGTAACATCTAATACTTCTTTATTCAAACCGCTGATCCTGACTTTCTTTAACTTGATTTTTTATTGCCGACGAGAAAAATTTTTGAGAAAGCGTTTTCTCAAAATAGATAAATTTTCATTATTGTCCAAATTATTCGTAGGGGCCGACTTTATGTCGGCCCATTCTGGATTTTTTTAACCCCTATTTTTGCTTTTTATGCCAGCTATATGCTACCCTTTATATAGAAGTAGTGGAAGCTTGTAAAAAGCAAACCTGCTGTAAGGCAGGGACGCAAAGCTAAAGGGTCCATTGATGGAATAGGATAGCCTGGCCGCCAAGAAGAAGCTTCAAGGCCATGCACCTATTCCAGAGAAGTAGAGGGGAATAGGTTTTTTATTTATAGGACAAAAGCTTTGTGGTGTTAAGGGCCTGAAGGCTTGGGGGAGAATAATATAATGAAGAAGGTGCTGATATTCGTTATTGTAATAGTTTTTTTAGTCAATAGTTTTGGCCTCATGTCTTTGGTCCAAGCTCAATATTTTCTTTTGCCTGAGCCTGGGCGTATGGTGCATTTAAGTCCTGAATTTAATCCTTTGATATTAAAAGGCATCAAGGTTCATCCTGAAAATCCTTTCCGCTTTAATTTCATTCTTGATAAAGGCGATTTTGTAGAGACGCCATTAATGGCGTCTCTACAAAAAGAAACGATACAGTTGGTTAAATATTTCCTTGCCAGTTTAACTGTTCCAGGAAAAGATTTGTGGGTCAATCTCTCGCCTTATGAAAAAGACCGAGTCATCGAAGATAATTTTGGCAAAACGATGATGGGTCGGGACCTGTTGGCCCAAGATTATATATTACAACAGATCACCGCTTCATTAATATATCCGCAGGACAAGCTAGGCCAGAAATTTTGGAATGAGGTCTACGAACGCGCCCACAAGCAATATGGCACCACCAATATTCCGGTCAATACCTTTAACAAGGTATGGATCGTGCCTGATAACGCGAATATTTATGAGAAGGGCAACGTGGCGTATCTGTATAAAAGCCATTTAAAAGTGATGCTGGAAGAGGATTATCTTGCGCTATCAAAGAATGCCCTCCGTCCTAACTCTCCCCGACTAGGGGAGAGAATAAACTCTTTAGGTTCTCA
>JADFXW010000039.1 GCA_015233375.1 Candidatus Omnitrophota bacterium
ATAACAAGATTAAGCGTTTAAAGCGCATGGCCTATGGCTACAGAAATGTCCGCTACTTTTTATTAAAGATTCACCAGCACTGTGGACTTTTAAGCCCAAGATTTTCGCCCTAAACACGAAAGAACCAGATTTTTATTCCCAGAGACACTTGGCGCAATAACTGATATCCCAGCGTCTCGTTATGGGGATAACAGTTTACAAGATTATAAATTTGATATATGGGATGCAGATAATGGAAGTAATGAACAAACACTTAATAGAATAGAGGAGATTACTAATCTTGCTTTCGCATTACCCGCAAAAGGGAATGAGGAGCGAATGCCCAGGCAGGATTTGGCTAAATTTCTTTCATCTCCTGATTGCCGCATTTTATTAGTGCGAGATTCTTTTAATACTATTCAAGCGTTTGCTATATATTCCGGAACTGAACACGGTTGGGGATATTTGAAATATATGGCAGTAGACCCCGTATTGAAGAAACAGGGCTTAGGTTCAGCGATATTAAGCAAGGTAATAGAAGATTTTCGATTGTTGGGATTTGTTGGCATTAAGATGAAAGCGGCTTCAAGCACAAATGCTGCGGGTTTTTATAGGAGATATTGTGGGATTTTTGAAGCATCAAGCATTAGCGAAAAATATAAAGATCAAGGGCCGATGTTAGATCAAGACAATCCAGATGGTGTTTGGGAAAAGGCTCCTTACACACCTAAGCATAGCAGGTTAAAACCAAAAGAGGCTATTCAGAAAATCGCAGGAAATAATTTTAATAGAATTTGGAATATGTTGAAGGCAAATCGTCATGTGCCGCGGGAACAAGGATTTACGTTTTACAAAGGAAGCAGTTCTTCTGGTTTTTTTGGAGCATCAGATCCAGACAAGCTTTTATTTCCAGAATTTCACGAATTAATTAGAAAACGCGCGTTGAGTTTTTTTAGATCTTTTAAAGTTGGAGAAGAAATTGATAGATATCCATTCCTTGATGAAATTATAGATGGGAATGTCGATGTCCTAAAAGAATTTGATTTTATAGAGGTCTCGGAATCTGAAAACAGGTATCAACAAGATTTGCCCATAAAATTCAAGAAAGTTAGTGAAATAATGGACGGTGCTCAAATTGCTGATTTAAGTCCTACAGGTCAAAAGCATCTAGGTGGTATTGACCTGACTCTAGCTAATAATGTTCTACAAACCAACAATGGCGGCCAAGAGATTAAATTTTATCTTAATCCAGCCATGCTCAAACAACTGCAAAACGCCCCTGGTTTTGAACCTGTAATTATAAGTGTTCAGCCCATGACCAATTTGAGGGCATTCTTGTTGAATAGTTGACCTATAGTTTACACTTGCCATCAAGAGTAAATGATTTAAAATAAGTCTTCATGTCTACTCATCAAAATCAAGACTTGCCTCACCCTGATTCGTGGAAGATGTTTAACAGCATCGCCCCTCGGTATGATTTATTAAACCGCATTTTGTCTTTAGGTCAAGACATGCGCTGGCGGCACTCTTTAAAACAGTTCTTGCCTGCAAGAGACCTGTCCCCAAAAAGGGGACGGTCCCCTTTTTGGGGACAGGTTATTTTGGATGTTGCTACTGGGACTGCGGATGTTCTGATTACTCTTCTTCAGGATAATACGGATATTGAGAAGGCTTATGGGATTGACCCTGCCTTTAACATGCTTGAAATTGGTCTCAAGAAATTAAAGGTCTTAAAACTTGAAGATACAGTAACACTTTTACAGGCAGACGCTTGTCATCTGCCGTTTCCTGATGAAAGCTTTGATGTTGTGACAATCTCTTTTGGAATTCGGAATGTCCCTGATTTGCGTTTAGCTCTCCTGGAAATGTATCGGGTCACAAAAAAGGGAGGGGAGGTCCTCATTTTAGAATTTTCAAAACCTAAAAATCCTCTATTAAAATGCGGGCATTGGATCTATTTACAAACCATGGTGCCGCTGGTTGGTTTTTGCTTTTCAGGGAATTTAAAGGCGTATTCCTATTTAAATAAATCGATTCAAGCGTTTCCTTATGGGGATCTCTTTTGTAAAATCCTTAAGCAGATGGGATTTATTAATATTAAAGAGCATCGTCTGATGGGGGGTATTGCCACCATATATGCAGCCCAAAAATAACATCTTTTCTCTTAAAGAAGCCCAAATAAAGATGGCTTCTATTTTACGTGGGTGCAGGCTTGAGGAGCGCATTCAACGTTTTGAGATACCTGTTTATCCTGTTGATATTCTTTTGTGGCTTTCATTACAAAAGAATGATGTGAAGATTTATGGTTCAGATAAAAACAACGCGATGGTCATGGCTGGTATTGGTGAAACGCTTTGTATCAAAGGTCAGCGATTAGGGAGTTATAAGAAGGTTTTGACAACGCTGCGATTGTTTTTGTCATCGCGTTATCCTTATTTGCAATGGTATGGCGGATTTTGTTTCGATGATCGTTATTTGGATAAACAATGGAGTGATTTTGGTGCCTATCGTTTTATTATTCCCCGGTTTGAATTAGCAGCACGGGGTGGTAAAATGATATTTTGTTGTAATCTGGCAGAGGGCGATAAGATATCAAGTGTTTTAAAGGAATTGAGGAAGTTGGTTGTGGATGATGTCATTTTACGACAGTATATATCTGGTAATTATGTGTCAAAAGGTCCAATTGCATCGACGTCGTCAGATTGTGTCATTGCGAGGAGAGTTTTTCATCGACGAAGCAATCTTTTAAAAGATTGCTTCGCTTCGCTCGCAATGACACGAGATGAAAGGATCACGGCTCGGAGTGATAAGCCTCAGAGAGAAAAATGGGAGCAAAGGGTCAATAAAATTCTTTCAGATGCTTCTATCAAGAAGGCGGTTTTGGCCAGGCGCACAACTCTTGTTTTTAAAAAAGCGCCAGATCCTTGGATGTTGTTAAGGAATTTAAAGGAGGTTACGCCAAACAGCTATCATTATGCGTTTCAATTTAAGGGCAATATTTTTCTAGGGGCATCTCCGGAACGCCTCTATTTTCGGCAAGAAAGGCTTGTTGATTCTGAGGCGTTGGCTGGAACATCCCCTATATCTTCAGGGGTCATGGCATTAAAAGCTTCGGATAAGAATAAACGGGAACATGCCATTGTCGTTGATGCGCTCAAGGCTTCATTTAAAAAGTGTTGTGTTAGTTTTAAGTATGATAAGCGCCCCCATATTTTAAGTTTGTCTAATGGGCATCACTTTATCACGCATTTTAAAGGGCAATTAAAAAGGACAGTGGGGGATGAAGACCTTTTAAAAAGCCTTCACCCAACACCCGCGTTGGGCGGCTTGCCAAGGCAAAGGGCGCTGTGGCTCATCCATGATTTAGAAGGTTTCTCAAGAGGATGGTACGGCGGTCCTATGGGGTATGTTGCCCAAAATAAAACAGAATTTGTGGTGGGTATTCGTTCAGGTTTGCTGGAAGGTACAAAATTGCATCTTTTTGCAGGGGCCGGGATTGTGCAAGGTTCAAAGGCCTCTGATGAGTGGGATGAAGTGGAAAACAAGATCAGTAATTTTATAAAAATTATATGAAATTTGCCAATATAAACCATTGTTGGGCGAGCCTTATGATTGAAGAGCTTTTAAGGCTTGGCGTTGATTATTTTTGTGTGGCTCCAGGTTCACGGAATTCGCCTCTGAGCATTGCCTTGGCCCAAAATAAGAAGGCCGTATCTTGTGTGCATTTTGATGAAAGGGGTTTGGCCTTTCATGCCATGGGTTATGCGGCAGCCACCCATAAACCAACAGTCTTGATATCAACTTCAGGAACAGCAGCAGCCAATTTCTTTCCTGCTATTATTGAAGCTTCCAAAAAGAAATTACCCATGATTGTGCTTACCGCAGACCGTCCGCCCGAGTTAAGGCAGACAGGCGCTTTGCAAACGATTGATCAGGTCGGTCTTTTTGGTAAACATGTTCAATGGGCTCATGATATGCCTTGTCCTGATAGGGATATCCCGGCATCCTACGTGTTGACAACCATGGACCAAGCCTGGTATCAGGCCCTGCGTCATCGCGGGGTGGTCCATATTAATTGCATGTATCGTCCACCGCTTGCCTTGGAATCAAAAGAAAAAGGGATTGCAGACTATATTCAGTCTTTAGAACCCTGGAGTGAATCGACACGTCCTTTGACGGATTATGTGGATGGAGTCTCCCGTCTTTCTATTGATGTGACAGACATAGTTCGACGGCTTGAGGCTGTTAAAAACGGGGTGATTGTTGTTGGGAAAATAGCAGGGGACAATGAGGCCAAATGGGTATTGAAATTAGCGGCGAAATTAGGTTGGCCTGTTTTTCCTGACATTAGTTCTGGCTTACGCTTAGGTCACCAGGATATTCATCTGATTCATTATTTTGATGCGTTTTTATCCTCTCCAAACGCTTTAAAAAATCTATCCTTTGATGGTATCCTTCATTTAGGCGGACGCATGACCTCGAAGCGCTATTATGAGTTTGCTCAAAATCAAAAACTTAAAGAATATGTGATGGTGCTCAATCATTCGTTACGCAATGACCCGAATCATCAGGTGAGTTTGCGTATAGAGGCTAGTGTGACTAATTTTGTTCAGAAAATCATTGGTCACATGAAACCTGGAAAAATTTCAACAGCTCTTGAGTTTTTATCGAAAGCAAACAGAGAAACAGATAAAACAATAGATGCATTTTGGGCCCAATATGAAAGGATTTCTGAGCCAGGGGTTGCCCGGCTGGTTTCCCGGTTAATCCCCAAAAACGGTGGATTATTTTTAAGCAATAGCATGCCCATCAGGGACATGGCGAGTTTCGCGGATTTTAAGGGCCCGATTGTTCGTGTGAATGGCAATCGAGGGGCTAGCGGGATTGATGGGATTATTGCTTCAGCTTCTGGTTATGCTCGTGGTTTAAAAATTCCTGTTACTCTCATGATTGGTGATTTGGCGGCCCTTCATGATTTAAATTCTTTGAGTTTATTGCGGACCCTTGAATATCCTCTTATCATTGTTGTTTTAAATAATGGAGGTGGCGGGATCTTTTCATTTTTGCCCATTTCTGAATTTAAAGAGGGTTTTGAAAAGTTTTGGTCAACCCCTCATCCGTATACACTTGGGGCAGCAGCATCGATGTTTGAGCTCAATTATTGCATGCCACAAGATGGGGCTTCTTTTATGAAGGCCTATAAGGCAGCCTTTAAAACGAAAACGTCAACCATCATTGAAGTCATGACAACACGCCTGGAAAACTTAAAAGTGCATCGCCTGTTGCAGGAAGCGATTAATAATGAATTACACCCAACTTGATTTTAATGACGAATTTGTGAAGGCCTTTGAGGTCTTGGAAAACACAAGCCAGCATGTCTTTATTACGGGAAAGGCGGGCACCGGCAAATCAACCTTATTGCAGTATTTCCGCCAAAAGACAACAAAAAATGTGGCGGTGTTGGCTCCGACCGGTGTGGCGGCCATTAATGTTAAAGGTCAAACCATCCATTCTTTTTTTCAATTTAAACCTGATGTGACTCCCCAAACAGCAACCAATGTTCCTGTTCGTCGAGGAAGACGTAAAATGTATGAGGAGCTTGATGCGGTTATTATTGATGAGGTCTCCATGGTCCGCGCGGATTTGATGGATTGTGTGGATGTTTTTTTAAGGGTTTGGGGCCCTCATCATGACAGGCCTTTTGGTGGGGTGCAGATGATTTTCTTTGGTGATCTTTTCCAACTTCCTCCAGTGGTGGCTTTTGGTCAAGAAGATATTTTTAAGAATCATTATTCAACGCCGTATTTCTTCTCAGCAAAGGTGTTTGAAGGGCTTGATTTCAAAATGATGCAGTTATCAAAGATTTATCGCCAAAAAGACGAACATTTTATCCGTCTTTTAAACGCGGTCCGCGATGATAATGTAGAAGAACATCATTGGCATGCATTAAATCAGCGTTTCAAGCCGTATCATCAATTACCAAAGGAAGATTTTTATATCGTTTTAACAACGACCAACGCTCTCGCAGAGAGGGTCAATAGTGATCGCTTGAAGAATTTGCCTGGTGATTTAAAAACCTATCAAGGCATTGTGTCCGGAGAATTTGACAAGAAGTTTTTACCAACACCTGAAGAATTGGACATCAAACCTCAAGCGCAGGTGATGATGCTCAACAATGATCCTGAGAAACGATGGGTCAATGGTTCTTTGGGCAAGGTGGTTTCTATCTTTTCTGATGTGGAGGGTGAGGATGTTGTCTTGGTGAAGTTAGAAAATGGCGAGGTGGTTGACGTTAAGAAACACACCTGGGAAATCTATCAATACTATTTTGATGAGGAAAACAATTCCTTGGCCTCCAAGGTCAAGGGCTACTTTACTCAGTATCCGCTTAAATTAGCATGGGCTGTGACCATCCATAAGTCACAGGGGCAGACCTTTGAGAGGGTTATCATCGATGTGGGTGCAGGTACATTTTCCCATGGGCAGATGTATGTGGCTTTAAGCAGGTGTACCAGTCTTGAAGGGATTGTCCTGAAACAACCTTTAACAAGGCGTCATATTTTAATGGATGAAAGGGTGCTTCAGTTTATGAAAAAATTTATTTTTCTTTTAACTTATTTATTTTGTTGTTCTTCTGTATTTGCCCAAACCCCGCCCCCTAATCGTGATTTTTTGATAGCTGAAGATTTAAGTAAGATAGAGAGCCTTCGAGAAAAACCTGGAATGTGGGAAGAAAACCTTAAAGATAATCCTTATATTGGGCTTTTGGCCCAGACCACGACTGTTGTGCATGATGATTTTTCTTTTGATGAGGATTATCATGCGCGTGTTAAGGTCCAGAAAGAGGGTGTTAAAAATTTAGGGAAATGGCCTGTTTATTATAATAAGTTACGTGAAGAGATTACGGATATCAAGGCGTATGTCCAAACCCCTGATGGCAAGAAATTGGAGGCAGGGGACATTCAAGACGTGCCGGCTTTTGAAGCTTCGCCTTTGTATTCAGACATGCGCATCAAGGTTATCAGCCTGCCAGAGGTTCGTGTCGGGGTTATCATTGATGTGAGGGTCAAAACACGTGTTTTTAAGGAAGAAATGCCTGGTCAATTTTGGGATGAGGTGGCTTTCCCATCAATACCGACAAAGCATGCCGAATTTATTTATCAATTCCCTGAAACCTTACCTATTCATTTTTCTGCCTTTAATAATGAGACAAAGCCCGTCATTGAAAAAGCGAACGGTTTTGTGAAGTATTCCTTTATTTTTGATAACACCACCTATTGCGAGAATGAATCATTCATGCCCCCCCAGGAGATGACCACAGGGGTTTTGTCCTTATCGTCCATAAGTGATTGGAAACAAGTGGCTGATTGGTGGCGTGATGTCATGAATAAGAACACTATTGATGACGATAACATTAAGGCCAAGGTACAGGATTTGATCAAAGATAAAGGAAGCCCTCAAGATAGGATTCGCGCCATCCTTGAATTTATTCAGGATAATTTTCGTTATGTGTCCATGAATCCAGGGGATCATACGGTTTTGGTACATCCTACCAACCAAATATTTCAAAATCGTTATGGCGATACCAAGGATTTAGCTGTTTTAACCAGGCAAATGTTAAAAATAGCTGGCTTTGAGACTAACATTTGTTTGTTTAGCGGTGAATTTAACGGGGATCCCCGTCATAAGCTGCCAAGCCCATCGGTATTTGACCGTGTGATTTTGGAAACCACTCTTGATAATAAGGAATATTTTTTTGAAACCCAGGCTAAAGGTTTTGATTTGGGAGAGTTGCCTTCAAGCTATGATGGTGCTTATGTTCTAGTCATCACCTCTTTGGATTATCATTTTGCCAATCTTCCTGTTGCCAATGAGTTCTTTCATGCGGTTGTTTCAACCAGTGATATTAAATTAACCGATGATGGTTCCGCTGATTTTCATGTGAATGTCAAAATGCCTCTTGAGGCATCCCAGGATTTTAAGAGTAGTTGGGACCCAAAGGATGATGCCAGCAAGGAAAAATTCTTTGATAAATTACAGGCCACCTTTGGGCAGGGTGGGAAGATAACAGACCATGAGGTCAAGGGGCTAGAAAAACGTTATGGGCCTTTGGAATTTGATTTTAAATATGGGGCATCCAGGATTTATCAGGTGGCTAATGATATGATTTTGCTGAGAGAACAAGACCAGGGAAATGTCCCCGATTTTTCCGAAAGTACGAGGCAATACTCGATTTTTATCCCTTCTAATTCGATGGTCATTAACCGTAACACCTACCATATTCCTGACACCCTGACCCTTGGTTCTGTGCCAGAGGATTATCATTTGGAAACCAGTTTTATGGCCGTGTCAACGAAATATACGAAGGGGGTTGATACGATAACAGTGGAAAGTATTTATCATCTTAAGCGCACAACCATTCTTTTAAATAGTTTTGCGGATGTCAGAAAATTTCGTAATGAATTAGATACCAAGAGCCAACAGTATATTATTCTGAAGAAAAAGACCAATATAAGCCAGCAAGCCCAGACCTGGATTAAAAATCAATAACATTTATTGAATTGTGCCCTTTTGATTCCCCCTCTTTAGTTAAAGAGGGGGTTAGGGGGAGTTAGTAGATCTTGGATTAATAATTAATTAATTTACCTGCGCCGTGTCCTCATACGCCGAGGTGTTTGGAAGGCCATGACAGGCGTTTTAGGTTGATGGAATCTTTCCAAAGGGACTGACGGGTGGTTTTCCCTCACCGGCAGGGTTTTATTGATAATCTTTTCGATATTTTTGACATCCAGCCTTTGATCAGGTGTTGCGAAAGATATGGCATGGCCTTCAAAACCAGCCCTTCCCGTACGGCCAATACGGTGGATGTAATTTTCAGGGTCATCAGGAAGATCATAATTGATGACAACCTCCAAGCCTTTGATATCAATGCCACGGGCCGCAATATCCGTGGCCACCAATATACGGTATTTTCCGCGTTTAAAACCTTCCAGTGATTCTTTACGTCTTCCCAAGGATAGGTCAGAATGAATTTCAGCGGCGTTATGTCCCATGCCTCGAATTTGTTTTGTTAATTTTGCGACACTAAATTTGGTGCGGCAGAAAATAAGTAAAGACCCTTTATATTGAGCCAGGGTGCAATCCAGTAATTCTTTTTTGAGTTCCTTGCGCACAATAAAGAGTTCATGAGAGACTTTTTCAGCCATGCTGCCGGTGGGTGCGACTTCAACATGGACAGGCAGTTTCATGTAATTTTTGGCAATGTTGATGATGGACTCTGGCATGGTGGCAGAAAACAGCATGGTTTGCCTGTCCTTGGGGATTTGGCCCAGTAAGGTGGCGATTTGAGGGCCAAAGCCCATGTCCAGCATCCTGTCTGCTTCATCCAAGACTAAGATATGGATGTCATTTAAATGAATTGTTCTTTGTTTCATATGGTCAATCAATCGGCCAGGTGTGCCGATCAAGATTCTTGGGCTTGACTTAAGGGCGTGTATTTGTTTGTTGATAGGATCCCCGCCGATTAAAACAACACTTCGAAGGCCTAATGCGCTGGCGACTTTACGGAGACTCTCATCAACCTGGAGAGCAAGCTCTCTGGTGGGTACAACAATAAGGGCGCGGCCTTTAATCTGGGCTAAACGCTGTATTAAAGGGATACCGAAAGCCATTGTTTTGCCTGTCCCTGTTTGGGCAATACCCATGACGTCTTGCCCTTGCAAGGCCAGAGGGATTGCCTGATATTGGATTTTTGTGGGGACAGTGAATTTAAGCCGCTCGATAACAGTTAAAATTGCAGGTGCAATTCCTAGACCGAAAAAATTCTGTTCATTTTGTGTCATAATAATTCTTAGCTCCTTAATATGTTTATAGTTAACAGTAACATTATTTTTGAGAATAAGCAAGGAATCTAATTGGCACATCAAGGCTGTTGTGTTATAATTCCCGACTTATGATTTCAGCAAACAATGTTTCACTCCAATTTGGAAAACGCATTTTATTTGATGGGGTTACTATAACCTTTAACCCTGGCAATTGCTACGGCATTATCGGGGCTAATGGTTCTGGCAAGTCTACGTTTTTAAAAATCCTTTCCGGTGATTTAGACACGACGGCAGGAAATATTAGTGTGGCTTCAGGTAAGCGCATTTCGGTCTTAAAACAAGACCAGTTTGCCTTTGATGACTATACAGCGCTTTTGACTGTTATCATGGGGCATAAAGAGCTTTATAAGCTCATGAAAGAAAAAGATGAGATTTACGCCAAGCCTGATTTTACAGATGAGGATGGTCTTCGCGCCTCCGAGCTTGAGGCGCAATTTGCCGAAATGAATGGCTGGAACAGAGAGGCAGAGGCATCAAAACTTTTGAGTGATTTAGGGATTCCTGCAGATCTCCACCAACAACAGATGAGCCAGCTTGAAGGATCCCAAAAAGTGAGGGTCTTATTGGCCCAAGCCTTGTTTGCGACACCGGATATTTTGATTTTAGATGAGCCGACCAACTCGCTTGACATTGATACCTGTATGTGGCTGGAGGAGTTTTTAATTAATTTTCAAAACACCGCTATTGTGGTATCCCATGACCGTCATTTTCTGGATAAGGTATGCACGCATGTTTGTGATATAGATTTTGGGAAGATACAGATGTATTCGGGAAATTACAGTTTTTGGATTGAGGCAAGCCAACTGGCCTTAAGGCAGCGTTCAGATGCGAATAAAAAGGTTGAAGATAAGCGCAAGGAATTACAGGATTTTATTGCCCGTTTTTCAGCTAATGCCTCCAAGGCCAAACAAGCAACGTCACGAAAGAAGATTTTGGAAAAATTGACCCTGGACGAAATCAAGCCTTCGTCCCGCAAATACCCGTTTATTAATTTTAAGCCTGAGCGTGAAGCGGGTAATGATGTTTTGCATATCGAGAATTTGACCAAATCTTTGGGCGATCAGTTGATGTTTAAAGATTTTTCTTTGCATGTGCACAGGGGGGATAAAATTGCTTTTGTGGGCTCTAATGACTTGGTAAAGAGTGCTCTTTTCCAAATTTTAATGGGTGAATTAAAGCCAGATGCAGGTCTTTTTAAGTGGGGGGTTTCAACGACCCAGGCGTATTTCCCTAAAGATAACCAGAAGTATTTTGATGTGGATTTGAATATTGTAGATTGGCTGCGCCAATATTCCGAAGAAAAGGACGAGAATTTTGTCAGGGGTTTCCTGGGAAGAATGCTTTTTACAGGAGAAGAAAGTTTAAAAAGTGTCCGTGTCCTGTCAGGCGGTGAAAAAGTGCGTTGCATGTTGTCCCGGATGATGTTAACTTCCGCTAATGTGATTATTTTGGATGAGCCCACTAATCATTTGGATTTGGAATCCATCACTGCTTTAAACCGGGGCATGGAAAGTTTTCCAGGGACTATTTTGTTTTCTTCGCGTGACCATCAATTGGTTGAGACCACGGCCAACCGTATCATTGAGCTGACACCTTACGGCTGTATCGACAAAATAGGTGTTTCGTATGACGAATATCTCGAGGATGAAAGACTGAAAGAACAGAGACAAAAGCTTTACGTAATGGCGTAAATTTTAGGAGAGGTGGCCGAGTGGTTTAAGGCGCACGCCTGGAAAGCGTGTGGGTATCGCAAGGTGCCTCGAGAGTTCGAATCTCTCCCTCTCCGCCATTAATACCAACCGAACCCTTGTGCTTATCATCTAGGAGCGCAAGGGTTTCGATTTTGGTATGCGCTACGTAATACGGCTTAAAATCCTTTTCATGCCCCTCAAATAAACGATAAAAGTCAGCTTCCTTTGATAATACTGGTTCAAGTGATATAGGCCCTAATAACTCTTTTAAAGCTTGGGCT
>JADFXW010000003.1 GCA_015233375.1 Candidatus Omnitrophota bacterium
CCTGCTTATTATCACCACACCTTGATGGCTATTTTATTGCTTGGCCAAAAACATGACGGCACTCGTTTTGATCAAGCTGAACTGGATTTCTTTTCTGCGTTGGCCTCGGATGTGGCCATGGCCATTCGGAACGCTCAATTATTTGATGATTTAAAAAGAGAGGCAGACCGTAACCGTAATTTGTTTATCCAGACGACCATTGCTCTAGGATCCGCGATAGAGGCCAAGGACACCTATACGCATGGGCATACCGAGCGCGTGACTAAGTACGCCTTGGCTATAGGCCGTCAGATGGAAGCAACCAAGACGCATACCTTTCCTTATAAATTTTTTGAAAATTTATATATTGCAGGGCTTCTTCATGATATCGGCAAAATTGGCATCTCGGAGTCTATTTTATGCAAGCAGGACAAATTAACTACGGCTGAATATGAGATAATGAAAAGCCATACCATACGAGGCGCTGAAATCCTGGCACCCTTGACGGGATTTGAAGAAGTTATTAATGGTGTTAAATACCATCATGAACGTTATGATGGAGGAGGGTATCCTGAAGGCTTAAAAGGTGAAGATGTGCCGATGATAGCTTCTATTATTGCAGTGGCAGATGCCTTTGATGCCATGACCACAGACAGACCCTACCGCAAAAGTGTCCCCAAAGAACAAGCCCTTATTGAAATACAGTCTTGTATTAACAAACAGTTTAACCGTAAGCCAGTGGACGCCCTGGTTCAACTTTTTAATAAAAGTGAAATCTGATCCTTTATACAGCAACAGGGGTCAATACTGATAAGAATTTGACAACTCCTTTACCCACATTGCGAAAATAATGAGGGAGGGATGAGTCAAAATATAAGGTGTTGTATTTATGCAATAGAAAGGTCTTATCGTTAACCAGGATTTCTACGTGGCCTTCTAGGACATAAACAAATTTTTCAGAACCGCCTTGATCTTGTTCTTTGTTCGTTTTTCCGCCTTCTTCAATCCGAACCAAGGTAGGCATCATCTTCTTGTTCATGACATTCTTGGTCAATATTTCATAAGAGGTGTTGTCGCTATGCGTGAAGACGTCAGTGTTCTTTTCATTCTTGAGGTCCATGATAGCGTTTTGACTAGTCAAGCCTTTATAAAATTCAGTGACATCAATCCCCAAGACCTTGGCAATTTGGATATGGGATTCTAAGGTCCCAATCATTTTCTTGTTTTCAATGCGGCTTAAGGTTGCCATTTGAACGCCGCTTCTTTCAGAAAGTTCAGTTAAAGATATTTTTTTTGCTTTACGGATAGAGTGAAGTAAGTCGCCTATATACATAATTCCTTCCTTTTTTTTAAGTGTTATTTTAATGTTAGCATTCTTTGATTAATTTACAACAAAATAATAAGAAAAATTGTTGTTATCTTAAAATCAATATTTAATTTGACAAATAATCAAACATTTGTTAAGATTTTTGCAGTTAAAAACCAATATGAGGGAGACAGGGATATGCCTATAGACACCTTTGATGTTAAAGTAGTCAAAATACATCGTCTGCATCAAGAAAGTCGCATAAAGGCCTTTGTGGATTTAGGGGTCAATGATGCGTTGGTGATTAAGGGCTTGCGGGTTGTGCAAGGCAAAAAAGGCTTATTTGTCGCCATGCCCTCCGAGCAGGGCAAAAACGAACGCTGGTATGAACGGGTGCAGTGTGTTGATAAGGATGTGCGTTCTATGATTTCTTCCAAGGTCTTGGAATCGTATACCACTTAATATTATTCGTAGTGCCCTTAAGAAGGTCATAGGGTAAGGCTTTATCGTTTATCCGGAGAATGAAAGGCCAAGGGGGCCGTATGATTTTCATTGCTTACAAGCCGCTGGGCACAGCGAATAATATTTTTCTTTTGACACCTTAAAAATGCTGCGTTAACATACTCTCTGTTTTTTAAAAGAGAGAGAGCATCTTATGCATGATTTAAAATTGATCCGGGAAAATCCGCAAAGATTTAAAGAGGGCTTGGCTCTTAAACGGGCTACTATTGATTTGGACGCGCTCTTACAATTAGATGCACAAAGACGTCAATTGATTGTTAAAATCGATGAGCTCAAGGCCCGGAAGAATACGGCTAATGATGAAATCAGTCGTCTCATTAAAGAGAAACAAAATCCCAAAGACTGTATTGCTTCCATGAAGACCATTGCCTCCCGGATTGATGAGTTAGATCCTCAAGTGAAAGTCTTTGATGAGAAAATCCACCAAATCCTTTTAACGATACCGAATTTGCCTCATGAATCTGTTCCTCAAGGAGGGATGGAGGCCAATAAAATTGTGGCTCATTGGGGGGATAAACCTGTTTTTGATTTCAAACCCAAAACCCACATTGAAATTGCCGAGGATTTGGATATTATTGATTTTAAACGGGGGACCAAATTAAGCGGTTCCAATTTTATTCTTTATAAGGATCTTGGGGCCAGACTTGAGCGGGCTTTATATAATTTCATGCTTGATTTACACACCAGCCAGCATGGTTATAGGGAAATGGCGCCTCCGGTTTTAGTTAATCCCGCTTCCATGACAGCCACAGGCCAGCTTCCTAAAATGAAAGAAGACATGTATCATGTCCAGGCTGATGACCTTTATTTAGTGCCCACGGCAGAGGTCCCTGTCACTAATATCCACCGTGATGAAATGCTCAATGAAGACCAGCTTCCGTTGTGTTATACCGCGTATACACCCTGTTTTAGAAGGGAAGCAGGTTCTTATGGTAAAGATACCCGCGGCTTGGTGCGTATCCATCAATTTGATAAGGTGGAGCTGGTTAAATTTGTCAGACCAGAGAGCTCGTACGCAGAGCTTGATTTCCTTTTAGATAATGCGCGCCATGTTTTTCAAATTTTAAATATCCCTCATCGCGTTTTGCTGTTGGCTTCAGGTGACCTGAGTTTTGCAGCGGCTAAATGCTATGATATTGAGGTTTATGCCGCAGGTCTGGATAAATGGCTTGAAGCCTCAAGCTGCTCTAATTTTGAAGATTTTCAAGCAAGGCGGGGCAATATTTCTTATAAGGCCAAGGATGGCAAGAAAAAAGGTTTTGTGCATACCTTAAACGGATCTGGAGTTGCTTTACCGCGGACCATGGTGGCCTTACTTGAAAACAATCAAACACCTGAAGGTGAAGTGGTGATTCCTCAAGCGCTGCGCTCCTATATGGGAGGCTTGGAAAAACTAACGCGGCGTTAACCCCTGTTGTAAGGCTGTGTCATTGCGAGGCCGCTTTTTGGCCGAAGCAATCTTTTGCTACGCGCAAGATAAGGAATTTTTTGTGAAACAGGCTTTGATAGCAATTTTTAAATTAGTTTTTTTTATTCTTATCCTTCCTATTATTATTGCTATTGTAACGGCCTTTGGAAACCAAGTCGTATTATTACCAGCCAAAAAAACAATCTGGATTTATTGGGGTGCTTTGGGGTATATCGTTCTATACCTTTTTGCTTACAATTTTCAAGAAGTCCATGCCTTTGGCCAATCCATGATTGAAAAGTGTTTAGCTTTTTTTAAACCTGCGGTGTATATTTTTCCTATTTACGCAATTTTGTTAACCTTAGGCTATTTCATCACAACCTTGCTTGAGCATCACCATGCATTCCAGTCTTATTTTTTGTCAGCCATTGCTTTTTTTGCAGCCATGCACCTGGTTTTAACAGCAAGAGAAATCTATGAAGCTGATAAGGGCCTTCTTAAAAGCCATTATCTGCTTTGTTTTGGTCTGATTGTGGTTGTCTTTTTGTCGATAGCTTCCTTATTGTTAGCTTGTGTGATGCCTGAGTTCTCATTAATAGAATTCTTCAAATCTGCCTATTATCAAATCATTTACCAATATCACTTCATCTATCAACGTCTTTTTATGGATACAGGAGTCTTACGTTAAAATCAATTAACCTGTTGTAATTATTTACTTTATAACATCCCCATAATTCTTCCAAAAATATTTTTTTATAAAAATAAAATAAAATTTCTTATTTTTATCTATTTGCAATCATGAAGGTTGGAAACGTTTTCTCAAAATTGTCGACGTAATATAAACATTTGCTTTTTAAAAAATATATGCTATTCTTTCAAAGAATCTTCCTATTAACTTTTTGACAAAATATACTATGAAAACACTACAAAAAACCCTCTGTTGTTGTGTCATTGTTAGTTTCATTGTCACCTCGTTATTCAATCCTTCAGTATTTGCCCAAAATGTTTCTCAAGAAAATTTAACAAAATTATTGATTACCTTGCCTACGCCAGGCACAAGGGTAGATTTAAGCCCTGCATTTAATCCTGTGGTTATCAGGGGTTTAAAAATCCATCCTGAAAACCCATTTTTATTCGATTTTATTGTTGATCCAGGTGATGACCATTTAAAGGGCGAGGGTTTACGCACTCCTGTCCAACGCCTGGTTAATTATTTTTTGGCAGCCTTGGCTGTGCCTGAAAAAGACCTTTGGGTTAACTTGTCACCTGTGGAAAGAAACCGCATTATCCCGGATTCTCTTAATAAAACAGAACTGGGAAGAGACCTTTTAGCAGAAGATTATATCCTCAAACAAGTAAGCGCTTCTTTAATATATCCTGAAAGCCATCTGGGGAAAGTTTTTTGGGCCAAGGTTTATGAGGAGGCTTATAAGAAATTTGGCAAAACCCAGGTGCCAGTCAATATTTTTAATAAAGTTTGGATACTTCCTGAAAAAGCCTCAGTCTATGAAAAAGGCAACTCCGTTTATATTGTCAACGCGCATTTGAAGGTGATGCTGGATGATGATTTGATGGCCCAAGGTTTATTGGGCAAGAAGGGGAGTTCAGGGTCAAAGGTTTCTGGGGTCAAGGATGTTTCAACAGATGTGATGCGCCAGGTGATTTTGCCGGCTATTGACAAAGAAATTAATGAGGGGAAAAATTTTGCCCAGGTCAGACAATCTTTTTATTCATTGATATTGGCCCAATGGTACAGGGATGTATTCAAAGCCTCCATCCTTAATAAAGATTACGCGGGACGTAATAAGGTCGCGGGTATTGATTATAGTGATCCGAAGAATAAAAATGTTATTTACCAGAAATATTTAGCAGCCTATCGTAAAGGTGTTTTTAATTACATTAAAGACGAAACCAGCCTTTTGACTCAAAGTCCTTTACCAAGGAAGTATTTTTCGGGCGGGTTTGATGGTATGCACCGTGTAGAACGCGACTCCGTGTCTTTGCCTGGCACAACAGCCGCAATGGCTTCTTCTGTGAATGTGCGGGTTAATATTGAGCCTTTGACGCAGCATGCATCAGCGGCCATGATACCAGCTGAACTTCCACCTGATGACATATGGTTTTCTTTTCAGTTTCCACAAAAGGTTCTTCTCCCGCTATTAATAGATTGTTTAAGTAGTCCGCATTATTTTAACAAGGACAAACTTTTTGCTTTTATAGAAAAATATTCACAAAAAGTGGCTGCTCAAAGAAAATCTCCTGTTGAAGGAGCATGGCCTGTGTTAAAAGCAATTACCCTGTTATCAAAAAGACAAGAAGCTGATTTGGTTGGAATTCTTCAAAAAAGATACCCTGATTTAAAAAATCGCCCTCTATTGGTTGATAAGATTCTATTAATGAATAATGTGGTTGATAAAGAAAATTGGTTAAAACAGAGGACTCCCCATTTGCAAGGCCGCAGGATATATCTGACCGCAGCAGAAATTCATTATTGGTCAGGAGGTTTGGGTCCTGTCATGAAATTCCACGGCAAAGGCATGAAGGATTTAGGCGCAGATGTGTGTTATGTTGAGCCTCGTTATCAATTAGGGAAGAATGTGCCAATAGCAAAATATAAAATTGCTGAGGCTTTAGGTTCTAACTATTTACAAAACTTGATAAGTGTGGGATTCTTGCACGAGGTGTCGTCTTTGGAAGTGAAGCCTAATTTACAAGGGGGAGTTCTTCAGGATTATGAACTGGAACAAGCTGTTGGTCTTGACATTGGTCGTCAGATAGTGGGAGTTTTGGTCAAGAGTCAATATGCCGAAATTATTGGACAAACTGAACTGCATCTTAGTAGGAATGTCAGTGAAAATGAGATTATATGGAACCTTGGTGAGCATCATTTCCCAGAAGAAGTCAAAGTTGCTTTTCAAAAATTAATCCAGCGTTCTAAAAAAGTTTTACAAGATGATGAGGTCTTACGTGCATTAGGCTCTGATAAAGCCCGTAAATTTTGGAGTATTTTACCTCAAAAGCTTGATTATAGAAACGCTAATATCAAAATACACGATTTAGAGGAAGATGTGGATGAGTTTGTGATTGAAATGGGAAACACCGATCCATGGGGAAATAAATTAGAAGGAATGGTTGTTAAAGAAGCTCTTTCATCTGATCCTAAAAAAGCTGAAACAATTTGGGATGCTTTGCAAAGAGGTGGGATTATAGATTTCATGGGACAATATGCTGGACAAAGGATGTTTGATGAAACTACGATCAGGAATTTGCTTGATTTGCCGGGAATTTCAGATCAAGAAAAGAAAGACGTTTCCGAAATGCTCTTACGAGTTGTGAGAGAAAATCTTAAGCAAGTTAGGGTCAAGGTTGCGAAGGGTGTGGATGAAAATGGAATCACGGTTTATTTATTTAAAGATGTAGGTTTTGATGGCGTATCATCCTATTACACCAAAATGCTTTATAGTTACCACAAACCTGATAATCCTATTAGTCAAGAACAATCCATGGCTTTTATTAATATTGCAACCGCTGAATTGATAAATCGCCTTGAACGTCAAAGACAACAAGATGATCCTGATTGGAAACCCGCCATAGTTCATGCCAATGATGGGCAATACGGTCCTTTACAAGCTGTTATGCAGAGCCGGCATGGCCATAATAACTGGATGGCTAATATTATTTACGCAGCAACAACACATACGTATCAAAATCGTGGTGGAAATGTTGTAGAATTTGGCATTAATACATTTTTGCGTTTTATGTTGAGGGTCAAAGAAAGATTCATTAGTGCCTTTCGACGTGGATTCAATTGGATTGATTTCACTAGTGGAGGCTTAAGGCTTGCTCATTGGGCTGGTGGTGTTAGTCAAAAACAAAGTAATGATGTTAACCCTTTAGACCCTCACACAAATGTGGTGGGGATTACGAATGGGGCTGTCCCTGAAGAAATGGCTGCTGTTTACCGTCAAACATTTAAAGAATTACAGAAAATTGGGGCTATCCCTCAAGATGCTGATTATGAAAGGCCAACATGGGAAGAAAATGCTAAAACGAAAGAAGCCTGCCGGGTAAAATTGAATAATGCTGACATTAGGACAGCTAATGGAGGGACATTAAGGGTTGGGAATGGGCCTATCATTGGTTATGCCAGAAGACTGGTTCCTGAGAAGGCAGGAAGAACAAGAAGAAATCTAGATCGTACTGTTGAGCCTGGGGCTTTTTCTGATACGAATATTAAGAGGATGGTTGCGTTAGGTTATGAAGTGGTTTTATTGGGTAATATTCAGGGTTCAGATGAAAGCGAGGATCTTGCCGCAGGGTTAAGGAGCTTAGAAAGGGAGATAAGAAGACTTAAACACAACGATCCCAATACATATAAAGGAAATTTTCAATTTGTGGAGTCCTTTACCCCACAAGATAAGGTTTTGTTTGAAGCTGCTGTTAATATCCAAATCCAAGACTCTTGGCCTAGCACAGGAGCTTGTGAGTTTTCTGAGGAAGATTCCACTGCGACCGGGGGCGTTCAAGGCGGAACAGATGAAGGGGTTATTCAACGTCAAGGTATTCCGTTAAAATACCGAGAAAAAGACAAAGAACACGAACAGCCTGTAGGTCAAACTGTATTTCCTGCTGAGTATACCGAAGATTCATGGTATAACACGGTCTTTAAACCATTAAAGGAGTATTGGGACAGAGACCGCGACCATAGAACATTTTATGAACATGCGGCTCTTTCTCCAAGATTAAACCGTATTCAAAACTATCTTTTAACATCAGCGGATTATTTAATGGAGTATCAAAAGGTTATTGAACTTCAGGAAAGAATTGCTGTTGAGGACACACAAGCGCTGAATGCTATCGTTAATGATCTTCAACAAAATCATGCAAGCGACATAAATGAAATTGTTTATAATTCGCACGGTATTGGTCCTTTTGGGTTTGATATTTATGGAGTCAGAGCTGAAAATGGGGGGTTACGATCTTTTCTTGATGCCCGGAATGGTTTAGAAAACACCGTTGGTTATGATGCTTTATTGCATTACACCCAGAGAGGCGATATTCAGAATTATTTAAAAGCTTTATTTCGCAATACTGGCCAATCTCAACAGATATTATCTCATTGGTTAGATAGAGTAGCAAGAGATGAAGATTTAAGCCTTGATCAAAAAAATCAACGTTTGGGGCAATTTATTGAACAGCTGACATTGTCTCTGGAAGTCGCAGGGGTTAATCATGCCATGGCGCCTGGCGGTATCAAATTAGATAATATTGATATTGAAAAGCATGGAAGCCTGACTGCCAATCTTGTTACAAATAAGACCCTTGAAGATATGCTTATTCAATCAGCAGGGGTTAGGGGAGATATTATGGCTATTACGGCTATCCCTAATCTCATGGAATTTATTGTTAAGTAAAGAACTCCCCCTTACCCCCTCTTTAATCGCTTCGCAAAGAGGGGGTAAATAATTTTTCCCCCTCTTTAATGCTTCGTAAAGAGGGGGTAATTTGAAGACCTTCATTTCCAAAATTTTCAATGCGATTTTGACTCCATAAGGGTATAATATCCAAATGTATTTCCTTTATGATATTATTTTATTTATATATGCCCTGATTTATTTGCCCTATCTTTTATTGACCCAAAGGGCTTATCCTGGATTTGGGATGCGGTTTGGCTTATTTCCAGGGTCTATTCAATCACAGATAAAGAACAAGGCCAATATTTGGATTCATGCGGTCAGTGTGGGTGAGGTTTTGGCTTTAGATGGGTTTATTGACCGTTTAGAAACAGATTATCCTTCTTATCAGATAATTTTAACAGTTACAACCAAGACAGGGCTGGCTTTGGCGCGTCAACGCCTTAAGGATAAGGCCTTGGTTGTGCCTTCTCCCATAGATTTTAGCTTTGTTACCCGATATTTTGTCTCGTTCATTTCCCCTAAATGCTATATCGCTGTGGAAACTGAAATTTGGCCTAACCTTTACAGACAGTTATCCCGCAAAAATATCCCTATGGTAGTCATTAACGGCAGAATTTCAGATGCTTCTTTTGGGAGGTATAAGGCCGTTTCTTTTCTTTTAAAAAGATGCCTCAATCAGGTGACTAACTGGTGCATGCAAAGCCAGAAAGACGCTCAAAGAATCATTGATTTAGGGGCTAATCCTGATAGGGTGCGCGTTTGTGGGAATTTAAAATTTGAGGCTGTGTCTCGTGGAGGAGGAAATTCTTTAAAAGATTGCTTCGCTTCGCTCGCAATGACAGAAGACAATGGGCGTTTACCTCATTATCTTTGGTGGGTGGCGGGAAGCACGCATCCTGGTGAAGAGGAAATCGTTCTTGATACCTATAATCAAATGATTAAAGATAATCCCCAATGGCGTTTAATGATAGCACCGCGGCATATTGAACGTGTGCCACAGATTGTTGATTTGGTGGGGCGTTTTGGATTTAGGGCTGTTAGGTTTTCTTCATTAGAACTGGATTCCTGCTTGTCGCGAAATGACAAAAAGGAAAACGGGGATGACCATGACAAGATTAAAGAGATACTCATTATAGATACGATAGGGCAATTGCGGTCGTTGTATGCGCTCGCAGATTTGGTTTTTGTGGGAAAAAGCCTGTGCGGTTTTGGCGGGCAAAATGTGATTGAACCTGCATTTTATGGTAAGGCTATTGTCATTGGACCTCGTTATGAAAATTTTCGGGATATTGTGGATTGTTTTAAAGAAGCTGGCGCTATTGTTCAAGTCGAAGATGTCCCTGCTTTTAAAACAACGGTGTTCAATTTATCACAAGATGTTTCAAAACGTGAACAATTAGGCAAGGCTGCCCAAGGTGTCATTACGGCTAATCAAGGGGCAGTTGGACGGTGTTTAGAGATAATAAAGAAAATTATGTAAGGGCAGACACAAGGTCCGCCCCTACGATTAGTTGGGATATCAATGAGTCAATTTATGCTTTCAATCATGCAAGGTCAACGGCGGGATATTATTGCTTGTTTGGTGATTGCTTTGCTTATGCCCTTGACCTTGCTTTATGCTTTAGGCGTTTTTTGTCATCGTTTATTTTATCGTTTCAAGGGTGTTTATAAAGCGCCTTTGCCTGTGATTAGTATTGGGAATATCACCGTTGGAGGCACGGGTAAAACGCCTTTGGTGGTGTGGGTGGCCCAGGTTTTAAAGGATAAAGGGCTGAAAAGTGTTGTTTTAACACGTGGGCATATGCCTCAAGAGGGTCAACTCAGTGATGAGGCGCTTATGATGACGGAACAATTGCCTGATGTGCCTGTTTTATCAGGGGCGGATCGCATCAAGAATATAAAAAATAATAGTTTGTCTAGCAACGTCTATATTTTAGATGATGGCTTTCAACATTGGAAAATCCAGAGGGATTTGAATATACTGCTGATAAATGCGGCTAATCCATTTGGTAATGGGCATTTATTGCCTGCAGGTATTTTACGAGAAGGGCTTGGGGCTTTAAAGAGGGCGGATGTTATTGTCTTGACAAAAACTGATCAGGCAGGGGATATCAAAGCTTTATATAATAAGATACATCAAATAAATCCTTCTGTCCTTGTTATTGAAAGCTGTTATCAACAACCGCAAATAGTGGATGTTTTTTCTAGGGAACTCGTAAAAAAACTCCCCCTAACCCCCTCTTTAAAAAAAGAGGGGGGATTTATAGGGAAATCCTCTTTTTCAAAAATAGGGAGAAAAGGGATTTCCTATGGTACTGTATTAGCTTTTTGCGCTATTGCAGACCCTGCTTCTTTTGAATTTCAGCTAAGAAAAGTCTTCATCGCTCATGATATACAGATATTCAACTTTATGGATCATCATGTTTATACCAAGGAAGATGTTTTAAAAATCACTGAATCAGCAAGAGATAATAACATAGCAACACTCGTTACAACACATAAAGATGCTGTTAAACTGTATCAATTCAAGGATATTTTTAAAGGATTTCGTTTGGTGTATATCTCTGCTCCAATAGAAATAACTAAAGGGTCGCATGAATTTGTTCAAAAAATCAATTCAATTTGCAGCTATTAAATCGATAGCTAACCTTTTTAATTGTCTGCCCATGGGGCTTAACCTTTGGATAGGAAGATGTATAGGGCATCTTGTTTATTTTTTCCTTTCTCGTAAAAGAAGGGTGGTGTATGCCAATTTAAAGACCGTGTTTTCCCAGACCCATTCTCCTTCACAAATCCGTCGAATGACCAAGGAGGTGTCGGTCAACTTCTTTCAAAGTATTATAGAGTTTTTATGTTTGCCCAAAATCAAACGTTTAGGGTTTGAAAAATTTGTGACACTGGAGGGAAAAGAAAATATTGAACAAGCGCTGTCCAAAGGCAAGGGAGTCATCTTTTTGGCGGTCCATTCCGGGAGTTGGGAATTGGCGAGTATCATAGGCAGCCTGACAAACAGCACCTATCATATAGTCGCCAATGAACAACCTAAAATGCAGTCATTAGCCAAGATGCTTGATGAATACCGGACCATTGTTGGGGCGCATGTGATAAAAGCAGGAAGTGCCACCAAAGAAATCATTCAAGCCCTCAAAGCCAATGAGATAGTTTCTTTGGTTTTGGATCAAGGGGGAAGAACAGGGATGGTTTTGCCATTTTTAGGTAAAACAGCGTCCCTGTCAACAGGGGCCATTCGCCTTGCTTTAAAATATGGATGTGCTGTTTGTCCCGTATGGATTGAGCGGCAGAATAATCGCAGGCATTTATTGCGTGTTTTTCCTGCCATGGATATGAGCGTTTCAGGTGATTTAAAAAAAGATTTACGAGATAACATGCTCAAGGCCACAGCCTTTTTCGAGAAAACTTTAAGAGAAAAACCTTTAGAATATATGTGGTTTTATAAGGTCTTTAAGTATTCGACAAATAAAAGGATTGTGATTATTGATGATGGAAGAACCGGCCATTTAAGGCAATCCCAATCTGTGAGCAGGCATTTAACTGAAATTTTACAGAAAAAAGGAATAACTGTTGAAGAGAATACGGTATTTTTTGAATGGCGAAATCTTTGGGCTGCGCATTTATTTTCATTTTATTCCTTTTTAGCGCAATATTACCCCTTATTAAGAAATGAAGACAATTTAAAACTGTTTCTGAAAAATCAGTCTTACAATAATTTGATAAAACAGAAAGCTGATTTTATCATTTCTTGCGGATTTCAAGGGGCAGGGATCAATTTTATACTGAGTCAAAATCATTTGGCCCAATCTATTGGCATATTAACGTCTGGATTATTATCAAAGGACCATTTTAAGGCGCTTGTATGGCCTGCTCATCGCAAACCCTTTGCCTCAAAATGCACCTGTATTATTAGACCTAAGGTGTCACCAAATTTGATAAACCCATCCTACTTAAAAGAACAGGGAGAGGGTCTTATCAAACATTATTCACATCTAAGAGGCAATATGCGCCTGAAATTTGGCGTTTTGATAGGTGGGCATGCCAAAGGGATTAAATTAAATGAAAAAGCAATACACGAATTATTAAGCCAGATCAAACAAGCTGCAGAGCATTATAACGCGGACATATTATTAACCACATCGAGGAGAACACCCAAACCCATTGAACAATTAATACTCAGGGAATTAAAAAATTTCCAACGCCTCGGTCTTTGCATCATTGCGAATCAACGCAATGTGCCTCAAGCCGTAGGCGGCATCTTGTATTTATCAGACCTTGTCATTGTTTCAGGAGAAAGCATATCCATGGTTTCAGAAGCGCTCAGTTCTAAGAAAAGGACCATTGTTTTTCATCCACAGGGAGAATATGGGGTGAAACCAGCTAATAAATATGAAGATTTTGTATTGAAATTAAATGATGAAGGGTATCTAATGATTAGCTCAGTGGGCAATATAAAAACAACCATCGCGCAATTATTGGGTCAAAAATTCAAGTTAAAATCTTTGGATGATGAAAACATTATTAAAGAAGGATTGGCGCGGATTATTTAAGTGAGGTTTATGGACACTTTAAAAAGTTTTTTCCGAAACGGGATATTTTCGCCGTCGTCTACGGTTTGCGATAATTGTTTTCTAAAGCATCCTTAGTATATTTGGAAAACAATTATCGCAAAGCCTTGACGACTTTTGGCGAAAAATCCCTTAATGTTTCGGAAAAAACTTTTTAAAGTGTCCATAAACACGCATCGCGTGAATTTAAAAAACATATGAATATCTTGCAAATTTTACCAGAATTAAATGTTGGCGGTGTTGAGACAGGCACTGTTGATTTGGCTAAATTTTTAGTGTTGGGTGGGCATCAGTCTATTGTTGTTTCCAATGGCGGGGCCATGGTTGCCCAGTTGCAATCAGAAGGATCTAAACATTACACCTTGCCTGTAAATAAAAAGAATTTATTTTCCATGATTCATTGCGTTGGGAAATTAGTCGACATTATTAAAAAAGAGAAGATTGATATTGTGCATGCCCGTTCCCGCGTGCCTGCATGGATCGCATTTTTCGCTTGCCGTCAAACGGAAGCCCATTTTGTGACAACCTGTCATGGTTATTATTCGACCCATTTATTTAGCCGGGTGATGGGGTGGGGAAAGCTTATTATTGCTATCAGTGAAATTATAGGCCGTCACATGGTCCAGGATTTAAAGACCCCAGCCCAAAATATCAGGGTCATCCCAAGAAGTGTTGATATAGACAAGTTTAATCTCCCGCATAAGGCAAAAACAGATAAAAATTCTTTTACAGTGGTCATGATAGGGCGTATCACGCCCCTTAAAGGCCATCCTTATTTTTTAAAAGCCATGGCTCGTGTGATCGCCTACTTGCCAGGGGTCAAGGTTAAGATTATAGGGGATGCTCCTGTTAAAAAACAAACTTATAAAGAAGAACTCCAGTTACTAACAAAACGTTTAGGAATCAGTTCAAATGTAGAATTCATGGGAAATCGCCGCGATATCCCTGAACTGTTAAGCAAGGCTGATTGTTTGGTCCTTTCCACTATAACGCAGGAAGCCTTTGGAAGGGTTATTATTGAAGCCCAGGCCGCGGGTGTCCCGGTTGTGGCAACAAAGGTGGGAGGGGTTGTTGAGATTATTGACCATGAAAAAACAGGCCTTTTGGTTGAGCCAAAAGAAATTGACGCGATGGCCAATGCGGTATTGCGTATTTTAAAAGATCCCCAATTGAGCGCCAATCTTGTTAAAGAAGCAAAAAAGAAAATAGAGGAAAAATACACCCTGGCGCAAATGGCCCGTTCTACTATTGCTGTTTATGACCAGGTTATGAAGTCTACAAAAATATTAATTATCAAAATGACGGCTTTAGGTGACGTTATTTTATCTACCGCTGCCTTTAAAGCGATCCGCCATCAATTTCCTGATGCTCAAATTGTTTGTTTAACCTCACCGCTGGCAAGGCCTGTGGTAGATACTTGCCCCTTTATCAATGAAGTTGTTACCTGTGACCCTCAAGATAAAAGTTTTAAGTCTATATGCCAAAAGGCCCAAGAACTTCGTCATTATCATTTTGATAAGGTCATTGATTTACAAAACAACCGTATCAGTCATTGGCTAAGCTTTTTAGCATTTCCTAAGGAATCCTATGGTTACCATAACGGGAAATTTTCTTTCCTTTTATCAAAGAAAATAAAAAATAATATTAAAAATATTTCTCCTGTGGAACATCAATTCAGGATTTTACAGATGACGGGTATTCATTATGATCCAGCCTTCAGGCTTGAATTAAAGACCCATCCTAAAGATGATTTGTATATCGATAAACTCCTTGATAGTGAGTGGCTTGGGGGAGGACAGGTTTTTGTGGGGATGAACATCAGTGCCTCAAACCTTTGGCCTTCAAAAAATTGGCCTTTGGAATATATGGCTAAACTTTGTGATATTTTAGGCCAAAAAAATGTTCGGGTCATTCTAACAGGAGAAAGTAAGGACAGCGTTTTGGGCAGAAAATTGTTGAGTATGGCCAAAGCAAAACCCGCTAATTTCATTGGCAAAACCAATATTATGCAGTTGGCGGTACTCATCAAACGTTGTAAAGTCTTTATTTCACAAGATTCTGCGCCCTTGCATGTGGCGGCAAGTCAGCATGTCCCTGTACTTGCTCTTTTTGGGCCTACAGATCCCAAACGGCACATGCCGCCAGTGGATAACAGCGCTATATTACATAGGTCTTTAAAGTGCGCGCCTTGCTATTCAGGTATTTGTAAAATCAATACGTATGCCTGCATGAAGGAAATATTACCTGAAGAGGTGGCTCAAAAGATTATGCAGTTGATTAAATAAAAGGAACTCCCCCTAAACCCCCTCTTTAAACGCTTCGCAAAGAGGGGGAACGTGCCGTGGAAACTGCATGGCTCCCTCTTCAAAAAAAAGAGGGGGAATATAGAGATGAATATATTATTTCTAACAACACATCTGAACACCGGAGGCATTACCAGTTACCTTTTGACCTTGGGAGAAGATCTGGTCAAAGCGGGGCACCAGGTTTTTATTGTTTCCAGTGGCGGGGATTGTGAAGAAGGTTTTCTTCAGGCGGGGATGCACCATACCACTATTGATATACGGACCAAATCAGAAGCTTCATTAAAACTATGGTTAAATGCAGGTAAGATTCAAAATTTAATCCGTAAAGAAAATATCCATATCATTCATGCCCAAACGCGGGTGACCCAGGTGCTTGGGGCTTTTTTAAGTCAAATAACAGGTGTTAAAATGGTCACCACCTGCCATGGTTTTTTTAAGCCCCGTTGGTTTCGAAAGACATTCCCTTGCTGGGGACAAGGGGTCATTGCTATCAGTAAACCCGTCTATAATCATTTAAGAGGTGACTTCGGCATCTTGCCGGATCAAATACATCTTATCGCTAATGGTATTGATTTATCTCGTTTTTCTATGACTAAACCAGATCAAAAACGCCAATTAAGGCAAAAATGGCAGATGGATGATGCGCCTTTAATTGGTATCATCGCAAGGCTCTCTGACGTTAAAGGGATTGATGTTTTGCTAAAAGGCATGCCGCTTATTTTAAAAGTAATTCCTAAAGCCATGCTTATTATTGCCGGAGAAGGGCCTGATGAAGAGTATTTGCAAAGAATAACCCGAGATTTATTACTGGAAGATCATGTCCGCTTTATGCCAACAATCAATAAGACCCATGAATTATTAGGGGCCTTTGATGTGTTTGCCATGCCCTCGATTATGGAAGGGCTTGGGCTTTCTGTGATTGAGGCTCAGGCGTGTGGGATTCCAGTCGTCGCTTCAAAAGTGGGAGGCTTGATTGATTTGATTGAAGATGGGATAAACGGGTATTTGGTCCCAGTTAATGATCCTGAGGCGCTCGCAGGACGTATTATTGATGTTTTAAATACGCCTCAAAAAGCGCAATTAATGGCAGAAGCGGCCAGAGACGGGGTGGAACAAAATTTTTCAGCCCAACGCATGACTAAAGAAACGATTAAGGTTTATGAAAAATATTCTCGTTGTTAATGTTAACTGGCTGGGAGACGCGGTTTTTTCAACACCGGTTTTTCGCGCTCTTCAAGAAAACTATCCGCAAGCACGCTTGACCTGTTTATGTGTGCCAAGGGTCAAAGAGGTATTAGAACATTGTCCTTTTATTGATAACATGATGGTGTATGACGAAAAGGGAAAGGACCGTTTTTTGGGGCGGAAATTAAATTTGATTCAAAAACTAAGGAATGAGAAGTTTGATGCCGGTTTTTTGCTTCACCGATCTATGACAAGGGCCTTGATGGTTTATTTAGCAGGTATTCCTTTGAGGATTGGTTATAGTAAATCTAAAGGCCTGTTAACTCATCCTATAGCGATGAACGCAGAAGATATTCATCGTTCTGATTACTATTTAAAAATAGTAGAAGATTATGGGTTAAAAGTTCTTGATCGTTCTTGTGAATTAAAGGTCAAGCCTGATGATCTGACACTCCTCACAGATAAACTAAAAAATGCGGGTATGTCTTCTAATGGAAATTACATCGTGCTTAATACGGGCGCGAATTGGGATCTCAAGCGTTGGCCAAATGAATTGTTTGCTTTATTAGCCAAAAGAGTTTCTCAAGAATATGGCCTCACCATTATTTTTCCCGGCGCCCCTAAAGATAAAGAAAATTGCCAGAAAATTATCCAGGAAGCAGGTATAAAGGCCATTAATCTTGCAGGACAAACCTCTTTAGGGGAATCACTCGCGCTTTATCAAAAAGCTTTGGTCGTTGTTTCAGGGGATTCCGGGCCGTTACATTTGGCCAATAGTGTTGGTTCTCCTGCGATTGGAATTTTTGGGCCCACCAGGCCTGAAATAACAGGGCCTAGAGGAAAAGCCAAAGCCGCCATTTTATTTAAAGATGTTAGCTGCAATAAAGCCCCTTGTTATCACTTAACATGTTCTAATAATGTTTGTATGCAATCAGTGACGGTGGATGATGTGTGCCAAGCCATTAAAAAATTCATCACTTAAGCGGATTTTGGTAGTCAGCATGACGAATATCGGGGATGCTGTCTTGACATGCCCTGTTATTGATATTTTACGTGAAGATTTTCCTGACGCTCGCATTGATGTGGTGACTGGGCCTAAAGCTGTTTCTCTTTTTAAAGATAATCCCCATATTCATGTTATAGAATACAATAAACACGCATGTTTAAAAGAACAATGGGCCTGGTTTTTGAGCTTATGGAAAGCCCGTTATGATTGTGTGGTTGATTTAAGACGGACCATGTTAGGCCTCTTGTTGTGGCCTAAATTTGCAACACCTCTTTGGGGTCAAGATATCAAGGCGATTCATAAAAAAGAAATTCATTTAAACCGCCTGCGTCAGGTTTATGATTTTAAAGAAACGCCTAAAAAACGATACGCTATCCAAACAACTCCTGAAGACCAGGCTTTTTTTGAAAGAGAAATCCTTCCCTTTGTGAAGGGTCAAAAATTTGTAGTGATTGCTCCAGGAGCCGCGGATTTGGCGAAACGATGGAATCCTGACGGGTTTGCTGCTTTGGCGGAATATTTAAGTCATGATTATAAAATTGTTTTTGTAGGGGATTCTAAGGATGCCCTTATCATTCAAGAAATACAAAAGGGGCTAAAATGCTCAACACTTTCTTTAGCAGGTAAAACAAATTTAAGGACCTTGGGTTTAATTTTACAACAAGCCTCTTGGGCCATAGCTCATGATAGTGGTATTATGCATTTGGCTTCTTATTTTAATGTACCGTTGGTTGTCCTTTGGGGACCAACGGATATTCATAGATATGCCCCATGGGGTTCTCAATCAGTGGTGGTCAGGAAAAATGAGGGATGCGAGCGCTGCCGTAATCCTGAAATTAAGACCATACATAACTGTATGTCTTTTATTAAAGTTGAAGATGTGATCCATGCTTGCAAAAAACTTTCGTAATATTTTAATTGTTCGGACAGACCGCATGGGAGATGTGGTTTTAACCACCCCAGCCATCAAGGCCATTAAAAAAGCTTTTCCTATGAGCTGTATTAGTGTATTGGTCACCCCTGCCACCTATGATTTAGTGGATGGTAATCCTTATATTGACAAGATTTTGGTTGATGACCGAGGGGGCAAGCATCGGACCTTTATTGGTTTCTTACGGCTTATTTGCGAGCTTTATCGCCTAAGATTTGATTTAGCCATCATTTTTCATACCAAACGCCGGTATAACCTGGCTTGCTGGATGGCTGGTATCCCTCATCGCCTTGGGTTTAAAAATAATAAATTTGGTTTTCTCTTAAACCATCCTCTTCGAGATGAGCGTCATTTAGGCATCAAACATGAAGCGGAATATTGCCTTGATGTTTTAAAAGCCTTAGGGATTGAAAAACGGGATTTAAGTGTTTTTGTACCTGTACAAAAAGCGGCCCAGGAATGGGTAGGGCATTGGATGCAAGAAAATGGTTGCCGATCTCAAGAAATCATTGCCATACATCCAGGGGCCTCTGATCCGGCTAGATGGTGGAGTGTGGACAATTTTGCCCAGTTAATGGAACGCCTCAGCAGTCGATACACCTTAAAAATTGTTTTGATAGGAGGAGAGGCTATTGCGCCTATTGCTCAACAAATATTAAGCCAGACACGTGTTCCTTCCATGTACCTGAATTTAACCGGGAAAACAACGATGGCCCAGATGGTTAGCCTTTTAAGGCATACCCGCTTATTGATTTCCAATGATTCCGGCCCGGTGCATGTAGCAGCAGGGTTGGGGACGAGTGTCATTTCTCTGTTTTTGCGAGATATGCCTGGTGTTAATCCCAAACGTTGGAGCCCCTTGGGCCCTAAAGGGTTTATTTTAAAAACCACCTCAAAGCAAGGCCAACCGCCTGATATCAGTGTAGATGATGTCTTGGAATTAACTGAAAAAATATTCCGCAGAACAATCCAATATGAAATTTTTTAACCAACTGCCCCTAACGACTTTTTTCATGTTATCAAAATCCGGCTTAAAAAATTTTATTTACTCTTTTCTTAATTTAACTACACGTTATAATAATAATTAAATTATGAGGAATTTGAGCTTGCTTCCTACAGTTTATTTACTTGAAGGTGTTTTTATCGTTTTGACCTTATGTTCATGCGTTTATATTGTTTTTTTTCTTTTATTTAAGAACCACCCAGATATATTACCAGAAACCATAGTTCTTCCTAAAACAGATGTGGCACTTAATGCCATGAGTTTTGCCCCAGAATTCGCATCGGTTAGTGGTGCGCAGACAAGGGATATATTTTCCCTGCCTGCCTCAACAACAACGGGTAATGCAGCCTTGCCGCCAAAAGGCCAATTGCCAGGCAATTTAAAAGTCGTAGGTATTGTGATAGCCTCTGGGGCTCAGGTTGTGATAGAAGACTCATCGAAGAATACCACTTATTTTATTGACGAACGGCATCCTCAAGGTGGAATTAAAATTGTTAACGTACAGAAGGATAAGATAATTATTAATTATCAAGAACAAGACATTGCATTGCCTGTGACTAAGAATTGAAAGGGGTGGATATATTTAAGAACTCCCCCTAACCCCCTCTTTAACTAAAGAGGGGGGAATATATTAATTATGAAAAAATTTATCCATAAAATGATTGCAAAAGCACTACGGTCCCTCAGTATTTTTATTGTTATTTTTTTGTTATTGACTCCTGTGCACAGTGAAACAACAGATTCGCAAACCGTAAAATCTACCGTTTTAGACACCCTGGAAATGAAGGACATGGACATTAATGATTGCCTGAAATTATTGGCCGCAAGGTCAGGCCTTAATATCATTGCTGGAAAAAGTATTACAGGCAGGGTCACTATTTTCTTACAAAATGTTGATGTGCGGGATGCCTTGACCATTATCCTTAAAGCCAATGACTTGGCCTTCATGGAAGCGCATGGTGTTCTTCAGATCATGACCTCCTCAGAATATGAACAGATAACTGGCCATAAATTTGGTGTTCATATGGAAAGCACTATTGTTTCCCTTCAATCAGCGAAGGCGTCCGATGTGGCTGCTGTCCTAAACCAGATTAAAAGTGTTAATGGGAAGGTCATCCCTGACGAGGGATCAAATAGCTTGATTATTGATGATGTCCCTGAAAAAATCACTCAAATGCTCAATTATAGCCATACCCTGGACGCGCCAACCTTTGTCAGGGTTTTTAAGATCAAGCATATTGATGGTCAGGCTTTGGTTGCAAAATTACAGGAAATGGTAAGTCCTAAAATCAGTTATATTAAATTTGATTCCTTTTCCAATAAATTATTTATTAAGGATGTGGAGAAAAAATTGTTTGAAATCGAAAAATACCTTAAACAAATTGATGTGCCCATGGAAACAAAGGTTTTTAATGTTAATTACGCAAAAGCCGATGAATTAGCTAAAACCTTAGGTCCCATGCTGACTAAGGACGTGGGGAGCATTCAATATGATACACGTTCAAACACCTTGGTTGTTATCGATGTCCCTTCTAAAATGGATTCCATAACAACGATGGTGAAAGCCCTGGATAAGGTGGATAAAGAGGTCTTTATTGAGGCGAAAATTATTCAGATTACTTTAGGTGATCAATATCAAATGGGCGTTAATTGGGACAAGGTGATACCTAATCTTGGAAATACAAAGGTCAAATTGAGCAGCGATTTTAGTCTGCCTTCATCAAGCATTGCTCCTGGGGTTGGCAGCATGTCTATTGGAATGATGGGTAATGATACTTTTCACAATGTCTTGCAAATGTTAGATACCTTTGGCAAGTCACGCACCCTTTCAAGCCCCCAATTAGCGGTCATCAATAATCAGGAGGCGAGCATTTTAATTGGGACCAGTGTCCCTTACGCGACCAGCACGACCACGGCCACCTCAACCACAACACCCATTACGTCGTATGCGGCGAATTTTATTGATGTTGGTGTTAAATTACATGTAACGCCAACCATCCATGATGACGGTTATGTTACCATGAAAATAAAACCTGAAATTTCTTCTGAAGAAGCGACCCAATATCCTGTTCCGAATAGCGGTTCAATCCCTATTGTGGATACAGATACGGTGCAGACCATTGTTCGTGTTAAGGATGGGGTGACGATTCTTTTAGGGGGATTGATGAAGGATGAGTTGAGCAACAGTAAAACTAAAATTCCTGTGTTAGGAGATATCCCATGGTTAGGAAAAGCTTTTAACACCGAGAACAGAAATAGCCAGAAAACAGAAATTGTTATCTTTTTAACGCCGCATATTATTAATGGGGACGTGCATAGTGACCCCCAAGAATTTCTTGATAAAGAGGCAGCCATTAAAAGCCCAAAAACTTATTTCGACCCCTTACCCAAAGATGAATCTACTGTCCCTGTTCCATAAGGTCATCTAAAAATATGGAAAAAACACCTCTTTTTTTAGGTCAAATCCTTGTTCATCATAACATTATTAACTCAACACAGCTGGATCAAGCATTAGCTGAACAAAAAAAAACAGGTGAGTTATTAGGGCACGCATTGCTGCGTATGGGCTTTGTCAAAAAAGAACAAGCCTTTTTACCTTTATTGGCTGAAAAACTAAACGTTGAGTTAGTATTCTTAAAATCCATCGCTATTTCGCAAGAAGCTTTGAAACGTCTTTCCATCAAGGCATTAAACCATTATAAAGTTTTTCCTTTTAAATTTGAGAATGACACATTGACAGTGGCTATGTCCAAGCCTCAGGATATCGCTGTCTTGGATGACTTGAGTATGATGGCCCATGCCAGGATTAAGCCTGCCTTGGCCTCTGAGGCAGATATTATTGAAGCTATCCGTATCTATTACGGGCTTGGGGCAGAGACCATTGAGAAAATGATGTCCGGCACTGAAATGATGGAGCAACAAACCCCGGTGATTCAGGCTATTGATGAACTTTCCTCTGAAGCTTCTATCAGCCAATTTTTAAATCAAATTTTATCTCAAGCTCATCGAGATTCAGCTACGGACATTCATATTGAGCCCTTTGGGGATGAATTACGTATCCGTTACCGCATTGATGGAGAATTGTATGATGTTCAAGTGCCAGAAAATATTCGTTTCTTTCATGAAGCATTGATTTCTCGCATCAAGATATTGTCTAATTTAAATATCGCTGAAAAACGCCTGCCGCAGGATGGACGTTTTAAGGTCAAGGTGTCTAATAGCGATTTGGATTTGCGTGTTTCTTTTTTACCAAGCGCTTTTGGCGAAAGCTGTGTTATCAGGCTTTTGAACACCTTTAGATTGTATGATTTTGATGATTTAGGAATTGTGGGGGATGAGCGAAAATTATTGAATATCTTAATAAATAAGCCGCATGGCATTATATTTCTGACAGGGCCTACAGGAAGCGGTAAGACAACGACGTTATATTCGTGTTTAGCACTTATCAACGCAGAAGACACTAAAATCATCACGGTTGAGGATCCTATTGAATATCAACTCAAAGGCATCGTTCAAATCCAGGCCAATGCCAACATTGGGTTGACCTTTGCCACTGCTTTGCGTTCTATTTTACGCAATGATCCTGATGTTATCATGATAGGTGAGGTGCGAGATTTTGAAACCGCCCAGATTGCGATACAAATGTCTTTAACCGGGCATCTGGTGTTTTCTACATTACATACCAATGACGCTGTCTCAGGGATCACTCGTTTAATTGATATAGGCATTGAGCCTTATTTAATCTCAACCTCTGTGGACTGCTTTATAGCCCAGCGATTAGTGAGATTATTATGCCCTGCGTGTAAAAGCAAAACACGCTTAACTGAAGAAATGAAAAAAGAATTTGATGTGACCAGCCAGATATCTGAAAATCATGTGATATATGAAGCCGTTGGATGTGAGGCTTGCCGGATGACAGGTTATAGCGGACGTCAGGCTATTTGTGAATTTTTAATTCTAGATGAAAAAGTTAAAGAGATGATAACACTTCGCTCAACAAGCCGGGAAATTAAACAGTATGTTGCTTCCAAAGGGATGAAGACATTAAGACAGCATGGATTAGAAAAGGTCCTTTTAGGGTTAACCAGCCCCAGTGAAGTTTTACGGGTTACTGGGGATATTGGATGATATGCCACAATTCTCTTATAAAGCCAAGGCTGGTCCTCAAAATATAACAACTGGTTTTATTGAGGCTAATTCTGCGTCTGAAGCGGTGACAAAATTAATAAATGCAGGCAAGACACCTATTGATGTCAAATTATCCACGATCTCAACAGGCTCCACATTAACAAAATCAAAGATTCCTAACATTAGTATCCCGCGCATGGCCTTATATCAATGGACAAGGCAATTGGCAGATTTGCAGGATGCAGGGGTCCCGTTAGCTCGATCCATGCAGTTATTGGGGCATCAGCGTCAATTTCCTGAAATGATTAAGATTATTGAGGCCATAAAGATGGTTTTACAACAAGGTGGGAGTCTTTCAGCAGCCTTAACAGCCTATCCTCATGTTTTTCCCTCCATGTATGTTAATACAATTAAAGCAGCAGAAGCGAGCGGAAAAATGCCTTTGGTATTAAACCGATTAGCCCAGTTTCTTGAAGTGGACATGATACAAGAGTCAAAGGTCAAGTCCAGTTTACTGTATCCTGCTATCATATTAATAGTCGGCTTTTTGACTATTTTTGTCCTTTTATCTTTTGTTTTACCACGAGTGACCTTAATGTTCGAAGATTTTGATACCCAACTTCCATTATTAACACAAATCATCATTTCTGTGAGTCAAATATTTGCGCAGTTTTGGTGGTTAATGGCGCTTTCTGTGGCTGGGGCTATTGTTTGGATGCGTTGGTGGATTAAAACAAATAATGGAAAAGCCCAGATGGATGCTTTCTTACTAAAAGTCCCATTATTAAAAACCTTTATTCAAAACACTCAGCTGAGCCGATTTGCGCGGACACTGGCCATGTTATTAGAAAGTGGGGTGCCCATTGTGAATGCTCTTGAATCTGTAGTGCTTGTGGTGGATAATAAAGCGTTACAGCAAGAGGTCTATAAAATGACCGACAGGATAAAATCAGGGATGGGGCTTGCTGAGGCGGTTAAACAAAGTCCTCTTTTTCCTGAAATGACGGTTGATTTAATTGCTGTTGGTCAAGAAGCCGGGAAATTAGAAAAAGGGCTTTATAAATTAGCTGATTATAGTGAACGTCTAAGCCAGGATATGGCCCAAACTTTTACAACTATTTTAGGGCCTGCGGTTTTGGTTTTGGTTGTCGGTATAGTCGGATTTATGATTGTGGCTATGTTATTGCCTATGTTTCAGATGAATATGATCATTAAATAAGATGGTGACGTTTATGGACACTTTAAAAGCTTTTTTCCGAAACGGGATATTTTTGCCGTCGTCTTCGGTTTACGACAATTGTTTTCTAAAGCATCCTTAGTATATTTAGAAAACAATTATCGTAAAGCCTTGACGACTTTTGGCAAAAAATCCCTTAATGTTTCGGAAAAAAGCTTTTAAAGTGTCCATAAACACGAATCAATTGAAAGGAAATTTATATGATTAAAAATTATCGATATGGTTTTACGTTAATTGAAATAATGCTTGTTGTCATTATTATTGGCATATTGGCAGCCATGCTTGTTCCTAATATAGCAGGGAGGAGCGACCAGGCTCGGAAAATCGCAGCCCGGACAGACATAGAGTCAAACTTGTCAACAGCGCTTGATTTATTTCATATGGATACCAGCCATTATCCAACAACAGAACAAGGGTTAAATGCCTTGTTAACAAAACCCACAGCGTCCCCAATTCCGGATCAATGGAATGGCCCTTATTTAAAGAAAAAGAAAATTTTTAAAGATCCGTGGGGACATAACTATGTGTACGTCTCTCCAGGCACGCATAATACTGAAACCTATGACCTTTCTTCCTTGGGTCCTGATGGGGTGGAAAGCAGCGATGATATTACGAATTGGGGAAATGAAGAAAAATAAGACGGGTTTCATGCTTCTGGAAGCTTTGCTTTCAGTGGTGATTGTCAGCGTTTCCTTGACCTTGATAGCGGAATCTTTATTGACAAATCTAAAAACTACTGAACGTTTTCAAGAGATGACAACAGCCTTTATGGGGCTTGAAAACAGATTAGGGCTTTTATACGCAACCAATGCTTCTCCAGAAGATTTTAATCAGTATCCTAAAGATTTAGGAAAGCCATTTGGTTCAATGACAAGCCTGTCAAGGACAGAAAACATTAATGATAATTTAAAAACAGTGGATCTTGAAATTAATTGGCCATCAGGCAAACATAAGGCAGGTTTAGACATCACCACGATGGTCTATATTCCAGATGAAAAATAGATTACATAGTGATGGATTTACGGTTATTGAACTTTTATTAGGTTTGACTATTGGAGCCATTATTGGTTTATGTGTATCTAATATGTTTTGGCTGGGGCTTAAACTTAATGATAAGATGCAGTATGTTCACAAAGATTACGTGTCTGAACTAAGGGTTGATGCGACCCTTTCCCGTGATTTAGAAAATGCTGTTTTTATTGATTTATCCAACAGCTACCCTGATGCTAAAATTTTTGAAGGGAACCTTACAGAATTTTCATTTTTAACGCAAACATCAACAGGATTAAAGCGTGTGCGGTATTTTACAGGATCACCAGAAGGTGTCAAAGGCTTAACATCCATGATAGGGCGGGTTGTTAATCCTTCAAACATTGATTCCAAGGGCAGACTAGATCAGGAGTCCTTGTTCCGTCAGGAAAGCAGCTTGGGGGATTGGCTTACGGGCAGCAATCAAGATACCCGCTTCCAAATTATTGCAGGGGGCTTAAAAAAACAAAGTTTCCATTGCCAGTATGCTCCTTTTGTGAAAAATCTAGATAAGAGTTCTTCCAAAGAAATAAATTATAAAGATGTGTGGGATGATAAAAAACTACCCCTTAGCGTATCATGTGGATTTGTCTTATATAACCTTAAAAATCCGTCAGCAAGCCTGATATTTAAACGAAATTTTTTCTTAGCACCGGTAAATGCCTATTATAATGAACAATAAAGGGGTTGTTTTACTTATGATATTATGGGTGTTATGCGTTTTAGCCTTGATTGCTTGGGGTTTAGGACGCCGATCATCCCAGGATATTAATTTATTAACACACTACCGGGGAAAATTGCGCAGTTATGCGGCAGCTCGGGCTGGAATCAATAAAGCGCTGGATCTTTTGCGTCAATCCAAATCGCAGAAAGACACCTTATATACATCCGGCATTAATATAGAAATGACACAAAATCCTAAAACCTTATTTTCTCATATTGATATTGGAAAGAATGCCTATACCTCTATTGAATGGAAGGCTCGGCATTTTAACACCACTGAACAAGATCCGATTGAATATGGGCTCAGGGATGAATCAGGCCGTATCAATATCAACGCGCTTGGCATCGCTAATTATCCTATCCTCAGCGCGCTTTTAGAACTCAAAGGGGTGACGAAAGCCCAAGCAGATCATTTGGCCCAAGCGATAATTAATTATACAGGGGGCACCAATCAAACTGGCAGTAGATCATCATTTTTGGATTTAAATGAGTCTCGTTTAAAACAAAAAAATAAGCCTTATGAAAACATCCTTGAATTGCTCCAAGTCGAAGGCATGACCCAAGAAATTTTCAATAAAATCAAGGATGATGTGACTGTTTTTGGTAACCCTCTTAATGGGGTGTGGATAAACGTCTTCACGGCTAATAATGATGTCATTGCAGCAGTGGCGCAAGCGGCTGTTAGGCTTAACCCTTCCATTAGTCCAGAAACAATTAAAACCAAGGCCTATGCTCTTAGGGATGGGGCTGATGGACGTTCTTTTACTTTAGATGATGGGGCGGTTTCTATCAATACCATTAACAGTCCTGACTGGCCGCCTGTTTTTCAAGAAGGCCAGTCCAATTATTATAATGCAAGGGTTGTCGGTGTTGATCAAGACTCCCAAGTGCGTACTGTTTTGGA
Source organism: Candidatus Omnitrophota bacterium (assembly GCA_015233375.1). Classification (GTDB taxonomy): domain Bacteria; phylum Omnitrophota; class Gorgyraeia; order Zapsychrales; family Fredricksoniimonadaceae; genus JABDGZ01. The sequence goes on from JADFXW010000003.1 coordinate 27,665, forward strand.
AGCGGTCATCCACTATACTCCAGGATCTAAGAGCGAGATCCTTTCATGGAAAGAGGCCGGTGAATGAAAACAAGCACTGTTTTTCATATCAATGAAGGAAAAATAAAATTTCTTCAGATGGCCAATGGCCATAAAAAACTTGTTACAGCGCTTGATGTGCTTGACATTGCCCAACAAGGTGATGAGGCCATCATTCAGACCTTGGTTTCTTTTCTTAAACAGAAGAAAATAAATTTCAACAATGGCCAGGTTTCGATTGTGGTTCCGCGTTCCTGGGTCATTTTAAGATTGCTTCATTTGCCATCCCACCAGGAAGATGAAATTCGTTCGATGATTGATTTGCAAATTGGAGAGTATATTCCTTACGCCAGAGAGGATGTTGAGCTTGATTTTCAGATACTTTCTAAAACACCCGACGGTTACTCTAAAGTAGCCGTGGTCATTATTCCGCAAGAAATTGCCATGCGTTATTGGACTATTTTTAATCAGGCTAAAATCCCCGTCCATCGCATGACTATTTCCTCAGTGGGTTTATGGTTATGGTACCAACAACAGCCTGGCCTTTCTGATAAACCAGCAGCGGTTTTTGATTTAGATATGAATAGCAGCGAAATATGCCTGTGTTGTAAAACTCATATGATGGCATCAAGAGAAATTCCCATAGGTTTTGATCAGATACAAAAAGATGGTTATGAGGAAATTTTAAAACAATGGGAATTAACTCAAAACACTATCAGTGATAAGGTGTTTGAAAAAAACACTTCTGTTTATCTGATGATGACAACGGATAAAAACAGTGGCTTAAGCAATGAGTTGAAAAGGTTAAATGAGGGATTATTAGTCAAAGAGATATATTTAACAAAAGAATTGACCTTAAAGAAAGGCTTGCAATGGCCTCAAGCTATCATAGAAGAAGGGATATCATTAGCGGCATTAGCCGGGATTGCTTGTTGTTCAATGAATATACCTGTTGATTTAGTCCCTAAATCTATTAAGGAATCAAAAAATAAACGTTTATTGAAACGTCAGTTAATTGTTTTAAGTATTTGGTTTACAACAGGTTTAATTTCTTTAGGCTTTGCATTAGGAATGGGGTATTTTAAGAAGAATATGGAATTAGCAAGACTCGAGGAAGCCCTCGCCGAAACCAAACATGAATCAGCGTCTGTTAAGAAACAATTACAAAAAATTCATGATATTGAGGATATCATTAAAAAAAGATTGATTTTCTCAAATTTGGTTGAAAAAATAACGCCTTTGCTTGCGCCTGAAATGTATTTGGTCAATATTTCCATCAGTGAGAAGAATACGTTGTCCTTCCAAGGGTTGACTCAAAAATCAACCGCCATTAATCAATTTCAGAGTGATTTGGTAAACACTCATGATTTTTCTGATGTAAAGCTTGAATATGTTAATAAAAGAATGACTCAACAAGGTGAAATTGATTATTTTAAGATGACGTGCATTATTAATTCCTCAGGTGATAAAAATGAAAAAACTTAAAAATAGTGAAACAGTCATATTAATTATTGCAGTCGTGTTATTTATTTGTTTTTTGGTCATGCAGTTTATTATTAAACCTATCCGTGAAGGAGATGTGGATATCAATGACAGGTTACGGGTTTCTAAAACGAGATTAATCAAAGAACAGCAGACAGCGGCTCAAAAATCTTTGGTTGAATCAAGATATGAAAATTTAGTGAATCTGGTTGGGGTAGATGATTCCGAAGAGGCTCAAATGACCGTGATTGTTTCAAAGATTGAGAATTCTGCCCATGAAAGCAATGTGCATATCGCTAACATCAGGCCCTTGCCTTCTGTAAAAGAAAAAGAGGCGGTGTTCTTAAAGGTTGAGTTAGAATTAGATGGCCAATGGCTGGATATTGTTCACTTTTTAAATCTTCTTCAAGCCCAGCCCAATTTTTATTTTATCAATGATTTGAATTTAGAAAAAAGTGCGGAAGGATCCAGTGTGTTACGCGGCGATATTGTGGTTTCGAGGATGTGTTTGGTTCATTGATATTATATCTAATTTAGAAAGCGTTTTCTTAAAACAAGCCAAATAGGCTTGTTTTTGAATTTTTATATGGCATACTTTTCTTAGGGGGTTGTTATAGGGAGGGAGAAGCCCTATGTGCCATATAAGAAGAAAGACAAGCCGTAAGATTATTGCACAGATTATTTTTTTTACTTTTATTTATATTTCTGTTATTCCTCCTGTTTTAGCCCAATCTGTTGACCCAATACCTTATATGCCTCAAGCAGGCCTCATGGTGCGCTTAAGCCAGAGGTTTACACCTGCCTACTTAACAGGGATAGTCATTCATCCTGAGAATGCCCTGAAATTTGATTTTATTATTTATAAAGGAGATAAGAAGCTTAGTGACTCCCAAAAACGCATAGAATATACAAAATTAGCTAAATACTTTTTAGCCTCTTTAGCCATTCCAGATGAAGACCAGTGGGTCAACCTGTCTCCTTATGAAAAAAACAGGCTCATCCAGGATGATTTTGGCAAGACTGAAATGGGCCGTGATTTATTAACACAGGATTATATGCTCAAACAAATAACAGCTTCTTTGATATATCCAGAAGATAATTTAGGCAAGAAATTCTGGGGGAAGATTTATACAGAGGCCCAGAGGCGATATGGGACCAGTGATGTGCCGGTCGATACCTTTAATAAGGTTTGGATACTCCCAGACAGCGCCGTAATTTTTGAAAAGGGTAATGCAGCGTATATTTTAAAGAATCATTTAAAGGTGATGTTGGAAGAAGACTATTTATCCTTGCAAAAACACTCTGCCATTTCCCTCTCTTTAAACAACAAAACACACAGCATCGCCTCTAAAATTATCAAAGAGATAGTCCTTCCCGCCTTACAGCGCGAAGTCAACGAAGGCAAGAATTTCGCGCCATTAAGGCAAGTTTACAGCGGCATGTTGTTAGCGGCCTGGTATAAACGAGCTCTTAAGGATTCATTATTAGGGAAGATATACGCGAATAGGGCCAAGGTCAAAGGTATAGACCAGGACCCAAGAATGAATGAACGGATTTATCGTCAATACTTAAAGGCTTATAAAAAAGGTGTTTTTAATTTTATTAAGGAAGATGTTGATAGATATACACATGAAATGATTCCAAGAAAATATTTTTCTGGCGGGACAATGGGTTTTGGTGCAACGCCAGCGACCTTTGCGCAGGTTGTCGAACGCACATCTAGTCCTACCAAAATTACCCAAGCTAATGCGTTAATACCTGAATCAGATTTGGTATCAGCAGCTATGCAAGCGCCATCAGAAAAAATACCAACAAAAGAAAATCATGCTATGCAATCATCACTACGGAATATTTTAAATGAAATGAAAGTAGAGGGTTCTAGACAAGAAGAATATGCATTAAATCAGGCTTTTCAACTTATTGAACTTTCAAAACTTAAGCCGCAAAAAATCGAAGATAAAGATCTTAACATATTAATTGAAGGATTATCAGGAAAGCATGGACTAGCGTCTTTTTTGTTAGGTAGGATTTCTATGTCAGGTGTTTTATTACATTTTTTAAAAGATTTTGTTCCTGCTTATCTAAGTTATAAACAAGCAACAGATATTGTTCAGGCTCTGAAGGCTTTCTGGGGAATGGGTACAAAAGGGGATGCTCAATTGAAAGAACTGATAGGAACACCATTAGATCATAGTGAACAGGTCAATGAGGCTGAAAAGATGGTTGAGTCAGTTTATCAAAGGTCGCCAGTTGCTCAGAAAGTGCGTTTAGGTGGCAATCGTCAAGGTGGAAGCAAGAAAATACCTTTTAGAGGTCCTGTGTGGATTACAGCAGGAAATTTTTCTTATAAGGTATGGGAAGAAAATGGGTTGGTGAAATTCCAAAGGTATGACGCAAAAGATGGGAAAGAACAAGGAGGAGAATACGTGGTTCCCCCTGGGAACGCATGGAATGTTGGTAGAGTTCGAGAATATAATAATTATGTAATGAAAGATGAAGCCTTATCTAGCCAGCATTTTTCTTTTAAGGTGATTAATGGAGAAATATTAATAAATGATTTAAAGTCTTTCAATGGTACTGTGGTTCAATGGGATGCTGCGATGACTCATCTGACGGAGAAGGACACTAACTTTATTGATAGAGGGATGATTGCGAATGCTTCAGTCGCTGAGAGAAAGTCTGTCATTGAAGAAATTAATCAGAGTGGGAATTTGCGAGATGCTGAAATAGCCCGAAGGCTTAAAGAATTAGGGTATCATCCTTCGGGTGAGTTTGATTTTGATGAAAATGGCCATGGACACCCTATTATAATGGGATATCACCAGTTTCGTAATGTGGAAGACACCATGCTTGTTGACCCCGAAATAGATAAAATATTTGATGAAGTCTATAAGGAATTTTTTCAAAAATTAAGAGAGAAGTTTCAAGGCGTTGATTTGGATCATTTGCTAGGAGGAGACAAACATGAAGCTATAGTAGCTATATATCAAATTTTATATCAGAATTTTGAATATGAAATTCTTTCACAACATAGACAGGGAAGAGTGGTTTTAATTGGTGACACCTATAGTAGAGGGGCAGACGGAAAGGGTGTCTGCCGTCACATGGGGCTTTTTATTGCTGCTATCTTACGTCGATTAATTGAGGCTAACGTATTGCACGGGAGTGTCTATTTGGTTGGAAGAAATGGTCATGCTTGGGCTGTTTATCAAACTAGCGGTAAAACAGAACAAACGAGAGGGAGATACGTCTTTGATCTGGCGCAAAAAAAGTTTTTGCAACCAGGCCAAGTGGGAAAATATAAGGGAAATGGGGAACAGATGTATAATTATGATGATGCTTTTGATGAATTGAAACAACAAGAAGCATCAAATCAAGCGGCAGGAGAAATCAGACCTTCGCCAGAGATAGATTTAAGTATACTACATACTTCACCACATGGCGCTCGAGCTAAGCACAACGATCAGTATTTAGAAAGAGAAAATGATATTGTTCTTCGCAATACGACGGTGTTGACGGAATTTATGAAGATGCATCATAGTACAAAATCCCCAGGGCCTATGAAAGCATTTCTTCAAGTTGAAGATGGATTAATTTCAAATATTAATATCTTCCCAAGTACAGGAGCTATTCCAATTACAATTGATAGTAAAGGGAAAATTTCTTTAAACGAAGATGAGGATAGAATAACTAATGAATATTCTCTTATCAAAAGGGCATGTGACAGGTTTAGTATGCTTTATAAAGGAAATTCGCAAGAACCGATAGAGTATAAAGGTCCTTTGACTTTGATCTTGGCTAAAAATATTGAATTGACAATTGTGGAAGAAGCGCCTGGTCAATTTTTTATTAAGGGCAATTTAGGTTTGATATCTGAGGTGTCTATCCCCTTATTAGATAAGGCTACTAACCCCGAAGAAAATCCAGTTCAGATAGGAAGAAACGCTGCAGACAATTTACAGATCGGGTCGAATAAGATGCTGGCGTCGACAGACCAGGGAATTAAGAAAATTTCTTCAAGTCATCTTACTATCTCACGAGTTGGTAGAACAATATATTTCAGGGATGGAAATGGCAACGATAAACCTTCGACCAATGGGACCATGATCATTGACGCGGATGCCGTGGCCCCTGAAGCAATCATTGAGAAAAATATGAAGACCCTCAATTCTGATGCAATTAATGATGCAATTAATGATGCAATTAATAAGGCGAGGGCTGAACATAGAAGAGTTTCTCGCAGAATTGAGATTCCTGTTAATGTCGATAAATATGGACAGATAATAACTTTTGGAAATCCTGACGACACTACTAGGGAATTATATTCGTTTACCCTATCTGTAAGAGCAGCGTGGGATAGGCAGGATAATCCATTTCAGATATCGGAATTTGAATATTGGCCCGACGAAGGCGTATTGCGTGATGCGGTAGGCTTACAAGATGCTCAAGTGTTACAAAATATAAAAAAGATGCTTGATGATACAATCGATAGAATAAATAAGGAATTCATTAGTCAAGAACTTGAAGATGATGAAACGAGGTTAATTTTAGCATTTCGTTTATTTGCACAAGGAAAGGAGGAGTCGGCAAAAAAAATGCTAAAAACTACAGATCCACCTCAACTTACTCGTAGGTTTGCTCAGGATTTCCTGCAATGTCAAAATTTTGATACAACTTACAAAGCGTTCAAAAAAAAGAATTGGGTTAAGGGTGATAGATTCGCATTGTTGGTGCACAATCTTCAAACTACAGAATTAAGGGGTATCGTAAAGGGAATTGCTGACAGTGCTATGGTGGGACAAGTTAATAATCATCAATACGGTGGTATTGATTTTAATTCTGCTAATTTGGCCATGATAATTAAACGGGATGCTCATGGGGGCAGCTTCCCGTTGTCAAAGCAAGAAATGGCTATTTTAAATAAAATTGAAGGCTTGGAACCAAAAGTCCTTTCCATCATACCTGCTATCGAATCATCTCTTGTTTCAGATCTTGTGAGTTAAAACTAGTAAGGCTGATATGATACAGCTCTGATAACTGGATCCCCGAGTAAAGCTTTCGGGGATGACAAAGAACGTATCAAAAAACAAATAATGAATATTGCGCATATGTGTAATATGTGTTATATTAAGTCAGGGAGGACAAGGTTATGCCTAACATTACATTATCAATACCACAACAACTTTTAAAAGAAGGAAGGGATTATGCTAAGAAGAACAATACAACTTTAAATGCGCTTGTAAGAGACTTATTGAGTCATGTTTCTTGGAAGAGCAAAGAAGGCTGTATGAAAGATTTTTTTGCCTTGGCGGATCGTCATCCTGTTTCATCTAAGGGCAAGAAATGGAAACGTGAGGATTTGTATGATATCTAGATATTTTATTGATACTAATATTCTTGTTTATTCTGTTGATTCCCATGACAAACACAAACAAAAAATGAGCAGGATGAAATTAATTGAACTTGAAAAAAATCGTAACGGAATTATTTCAACCCAGATTATCCAAGAATTTTATATAACATCTGTAAAAAAACTTAAAACAAACCCTGTTATTGCAAAGCAACAAGTTGAAAGATTGTCTTCTTTTGAAGTCATTGAGATCGATGTGCCTCTAATTAAAGAGGCTATTGATTTAAGCATTGTCAACCAATTTAACTTTTGGGACGCGCTGGTCATGTGTTGCGCTTTGAAATCACAATGTGATTTTTTATTGACCGAAGATTTAAGCCATGGTCAAATGATTAAAAATGTTAAGGTTGAAAATATTTTTAGGACAAGGGACTCTTAATAAATCCTCTAACCCTTTTTGTATATTTCCAGTTTTTCAACGACTTGATCTAATTGGGTCAATTTCATCAGATCAGATCTGACCTTTGAAATATTGGGTAAGCCTTTAAGGTATCCTACATAATATTTACGAAAAGTTTGTACCCCGTATTTTTCCCCTCTTGATTCGACATTTAATTTTAAATGCTCTATACATAATTTTATCTTTTCTAAAATATCAGGCTCAGGCAAATGAGCGCCTGTGTTTAAGAAATGTTTGATTTGCTTAAAAATCCAGGGATTTGCTATAGCGCCCCGGCCTATCATGAGTCCATCGCAGCCTGTCTCAAGCATGGCTTTGGCGTCATCAGCAGAGGTAATGTCCCCGTTTCCAATAAGAGGAATGCTGATAATTTTCTTTATTTTTTCAAGCCATGACCAGTCCGCAAAACCGCTATGAGCCTGGGATCTGGTGCGGCAATGAAGGGTCAATGCTTTGGCGCCTGCAGCCTCAACCATTTTAGCAACATCTTCGATGACAATGCTTTTATCGTCCCAGCCTAAACGTGTCTTGACGGTCACGGGAAGGTTTGTGGCTTGGACTGTATTTTTGACCACATCTTCAAAGAGCTTTAAGTCCCGTAAAAGTCCAGCGCCCTCATTGCGGGAAACATGATTTTTGACCCAGCAGCCGCAATTAATATCAATAAAATCAGGTTTTAATTTTTCTATGGCCTGGGCGGCACGGGCCATGCTTTCTGGTTTTCCGCCAAAAATTTGAATACCAACAGGGCGTTCTTCTTCAGAAATTCTCATTTTTTCCATAATGCGGGGAATATCTCTAATAATGCCTTCTGAAGAGGTAAATTCAGTGTAGGTGATGTCTGCTCCTAGCCGTTTACAAATCAAACGAAAAGGAAGATCAGTCACATCTTCCATAGGGGCAAGACAAAGAGGGTGTTGAATATCAAAAGATCCGATTTTCATAGGTTGATTATTATATCTAAAATAATTTGTTTTTTAAGCTAATTTTAATGAAAACTTCAAGATATGTATGTTATACTTTAGAAGCAATCATTTCAAAAGGATACATGATAAATTTATCTAAAAATCATCCTTTTTTTATCTGCATTACCGTATTCATTTTTTTATCTTTGAATATTAATCTACCTTATCCAGCTTTTGCTCAAGACGTCTATTATCTTCCTGAACCAGGGACCATGGTCCATGTAAGCCAGGCCTTTGATTCACCTGTCTTAAAAGGTATTAAAGTTTATCCTGATAACCCTTTGCGGTTTGATTTTATTATGGATGTAGGGTCGGACTTTATGTCCGACCGAAATCATGGGCCGACACAAGGTCGGCCTCTGCGAATGGAAGCAGGCAAGCTCATCAAATATTTTCTCGCAAGCCTTACTGTTCCTGAAAAAGACCTTTGGGTTAATTTAAGTCCCTATGAGAAAAACCGCATTATTCCTCATAGCTTTGGATTAACTCAAATGGGCCGTGACTTGTTAGGGGAAGATTATGTATTAAAACAAATCACAGCTTCGCTAATTTATCCAGAAGATGCCATAGGTAAAAATTTTTGGAAAAGAATATATGAACAAGCAGTTATAAAATATGGAACAACGAATATTCCAGTCAACACTTTTAATAAGGTATGGATAGTGCCAGAGAAGGCGATTGTGTATGAAAACACTAAGGCCGGGACAGCGTATGTGATGGAAAGCAAATTAAAGGTGATGCTGGAGCAGGATTATTTGGCATTAGAGAAAACCCAGCGGCCTACCAGGGGACATGTTCAAAGCAGAACATCAAAGAACGTGTCCCCAAGCACGTTGCCAAGCGAAGTAGCATTGAATATGAAAGCGCCCCAAGGAAATCCCCGTACGCCAAACAAAGACATCAACGCTCTTGGTTCTAAAATTATCCGTGAAATCGTCATTCCACAACTAACAAAAGAGGTGAATGATAATAAAAATTTCGCCAAATTACGACAGGTGTACAATTCACTCATATTAGCTACATGGTATAAACAAAAAATTAAAGACAGTCTATTAGAAGCGGTATATGCAGATAAAAATAAAGTTGCTGGAATAGGTTATGAGAAGGGGACAGGGTCCTTGAAAGCCAGGGCCCTGTCTTCTTCAACACCTAACGATATCGAATTTATCTATCAGCGCTACCTTCAAGCCTTCAAAAAAGGCGTTTATAACTATATTAAGGAAACTCAAGACCCTGTCACAAGGCAAAATATTCCAAGAAAATATTTCTCAGGCGGGATTAAATGGGAGATTACTCGAGCCATGGTTGTAACTCATCAATTAGATAAAAATATGAAAAGCCTGCCTAACAGGCTATATGAGGTTGAGGCTAATTTGATCATGTCTGAAGATGAGGCTATTGAAAGGGCAGGTATTGCGGTACGCAGAATTCTTCTACATGATTCAAGTCTAAGACAAACGCCGCTTGAGATACAAAATTTAAGAAGATTCTTAATAGATTGTGAAGAAGAATTGACTGATTTGCATTATCAGGAGCAGGCGGTGTTTTATTATCATAAATTGGATGAAGCGTTTCATGTGTTAATGGAGGCGCGTCCATTTGCTATTTCTTCTAAAGAGGGTAAAGCTGATCTTGAAGGATCTATGCTTGCTATTTCGCAACTAGAGAAGTGCTTATTGATAGTTCAGGACCTGTACGAAAAATTCAAGAATGAAAATTTTCTGGATGCCAGATCCTATGAATCGTGTTTGATGTTCTTTAATCTTATCTTAGATGGGCTTAAATCCAGCTTAGAAATTGCCCGTAGAAAGCTGTTTTCAGAAACAACAAACGTGAAAGAAGTTATTGAGGCATTTCATAAACTTCATTCCTATGTGCGTATTATAGACAATTCACCTCAACAACCATTGATTATAAAAGGTGACTCAATGGCCTTAATATGCGCTCTTCACAATTTAGCTTATAATGCCATTTCTGCACTAAATGGAATAAAAAAGAAAGCAGAAATTGTCTTAACAGTTTCTGTGGATAGTGGAAATTTGGTTTTATCGGTTTCTGATAACGGTCCAGGTTTTGATAATCCGCCGGTTCCTGGTCGTCCGCCAGCTCTTGATTGGGACCCTGTTACAAATAGACAACGGATATTCAATTTAAATGTTACCTCAGGAGCAATCAGTAAAAGCACGGGCTTGGGAACTACCGAAGTGTATTATGTGGTCAAAGACCATTTTGGAGAAATAACGGCAAACAATAGACTAGATGATCAAAATTCAATCATTGGAGCTAACTTCACTATCAGAATACCTTTATCTATTGAGGCCGTAGACACAGCTATTATAAAGAATTCCAAAGTTATTCCGCAGCAAAAGATAGATGTAAAATATGGAGGTATTGATTTAACTAATTCAAAAGTTCTAGAGACAAAAAAAGACAATAAAGGGATTAATTTTAAGTTTGATCCAATATTATTTCAGGAATGGAAGAACGCAAGAGGCTTTTCTGCGGCAGTCACAAGCGTTAAACTCATCAAAAGCGTTCAAGAATTTGTGCAAAATCCTACTTGATTTTGAATAAATCCCCATATATAATATTTCCTGTAATAAAGATTACAGGAAATAGATAGTCTTATTTTAACCCATTGGATACAAACTCTTTATGGAACAAATCATCCCTCTTTTTAACTCTGTTGAACGCTTAGAAGCGCAATTAAAACTAGGCAAAGAATCAGGCGATTATTCTAAAGATTTAGAATTTTATATGACCGTTGAATTCCTGCTTAGCTATAAAGGCAGCAAAGACACGGTTGCCTCCTATCGCCGTGAATTGGAAAAACTTCTTCTTTGGTCCAGGATGATATTTAAGAAACCTATAAAAAGTATTACCCGTTCAGACATTGAAGAATTTATTGAATTTTGTAAGAAACCGCCCCTTTCCTGGATTGGCTTAGAAGTGGCTGATCGTTTCATTCAACAAAATGGAAAAGAAATCCCTAACCCTAAATGGCGCCCCTTTGTGAATAAAACAGGAAATGTTTACAAGCTCTCTGATTCTGGTGTCAGGGCCCTTTTTGCTGTTTTAAACAGTTATTTTGGCTTTTTAATCCAACAAGAATACATATTTGTAAATCCGGTGGCCCTTATTAGGCAAAAAAAGAGATTTTTGCGCACAACACAAGAACTTCCAAGGATTCGTAGAATTTCTAATGTTGCCAAGGAATATTTAATAGCTGAAGCTGAAAGAATGGCGCAAGAAAACCCACATATTCATGAAAGAACCCTTTTTATTATTAAGGCCTTGCTAGCCATGTATCTGCGTATTTCTGAATTAACTGAAAATGACCGTTGGCAGCCTAAGATGAATGATTTCCATAAAGACACGGATGGACGCTGGTGGTTTTATACCATTGGTAAAGGTAATAAGGAAGGGGAAATATCAGTCAGCGATCAGATGCTGGATGCCTTAAAAAGATACAGGACACATTTAGGCTTATCCCCCCTGCCTTCAATTGATGATGACTCCCCTCTTATTTTTAAATACCGTAAAGGCCATGGCGGCATCACAAGCACCAGGCAAATAAGAGGCATTGTTCAAGAATGTTTTGATAGGACGGTCAATATTTTATTGAAAGAAGGCAAGGAAGAAGACGCTCATGAATTAAGACACGCCACTGTCCATTGGCTAAGACACACCGGTATTTCAGAAGATATTAAAAGCGGCCGCCCCAGAGAACACGTGCGCGATGACGCCAGACACAGCTCGAGCGTCATCACAGACCGGTATATAGACGTCTCAAAAGCTGAGCGCCACGACTCTGCAAAAGATAAGAAAATATAAACTAATACTTCAATGCATTCCATTTCTTATGGCTTATCTAAAAATTCACGTAAATTGCCCACTAAATGCCAGCCAGTAACCATGGGCTCAAACCCTACAGACTTCTCTAATGCCGCAAGCTGGGCTTGATTGAATTGAAGTTTTATGGCTCGGCCAGAATGCTGGATTTCCAAGAGCACCTTGCCAGCGGTCAAATCAATACCACCTTTATCCAGATCATGATGTTGGGTCATGGCAAACGAGGCCATTGCCGGCGTTTTTCCTGCAATTTTCTTAGGATCATCTGTTGAAATAAAATTTATTATGACTGTTTTTCTTGTCCCACGCTCATATCTTGCCACAATTCTTCTGTCTTCAGCGATGATGACTGTCATATCCTCATAAACAGGTAAATCCCAAAACAATATAACAGGTTTATTAGTAGGAGCCGCCCATCCAACAATCCTATGAGTTTGGTCATCATATAAAAATGTACCTGGAACAAAATACTTCAATGTATCATCAATACTATGCTCAAATTCAATAGCTGACCAGGGTAAAGTGATATCAGTTGTTCCGTCAATCCCATCCGTTTCAACATGATCGATAACATTTGCGACCTGTTTAGCTATACAATCATGGGATTGACCACCAATGATAACAACATGTTTTCGACTACCATGCATAAACCACCGATGCATTAAAAAGCTTTCTAAATCAAAAAATTTATGATGCTCGGCTTGGAAAGTATGATTGATATTATCAAGCGCTGTTAATTTTATTTCTTCAGCGAGCTTATCCTTTGTGTTATCAAAAAACCAAGAATGCCTTTTTCGAAAATCTTTAATATATATTAAATGTGTCATAATAGAAGCTGGTTCAATGAACGCGGGATAGCTTGACGGATGTGTTTTAGTTTCATGATAAAAATTCACAGCATAGTCGAGCAAATATTTTGAAAACCGAATTGTTACAGTTTCTTGAAAAGAATCCAATCTTTTTCTTAGGCCTGTTAGATAATGAATATCTTTTTCTTCAATCAAATCTGGCCTTTTCTTCATGATTTCAATAAATAATATAGCAATAATCCCTTCATGTCGGTCATAAAATTCTAAATCCCTCCCAGTTTGATATCGACTAATAATTCTCACAGTGTCTGCAGTGAGAATATGACAACCTGAAGGCGATAACCTTACCATATTAGCCAATGTCAAGGTCACAATTTGAGATATTTGTCTTGTCATAAGCGTAACTATAGAATCTTGAGAAGTTCCTTGAACTTTAAAGCACAAATCGGATAGTTCCTCTAAAAGCAAAACAAAATCCCTTGATCTATACTCAGGATTTAACGCCACCGCTGTTAACACATGTTGCAATAAATAGATACCATTCAAGTTGTCTAAATTCTGTTCAACAAATTTAATAATTTTCCTAAAAACTTCTCTGGCTTCAACTTGCTTGGCACCATACATTTCATGAACGAGAAAAACCGCTCTCTTTTTTAAAATTTCGTCTTTTTTCTCCTTTACGCTCAAGGAGCTAATTTTTTTAAGAATATACTCTATCAATTCATAATTTTGACCCATCACAGGATATGCTGTTTCAAATAATTCACCATCATCCTCTACTCCTTGTAATTGAAGGGATAAAAAATGTCTATACGCCTTGATGAATTTTTGTGTTTTGTTATCCCCTATACGCTGACTAGCCTGAGGTAAAAATTCTTCAATAAATTCATTTATCACAGCAGAGTATGGATCTATTTCAAAAACATGACTCATCACAGCCATCGTCTCTAATATAACAATTCGAATATCCTTTTCATCTAAATTAAATAACAAAAGATGTCTGGCCTGTTCAAGAATCCTTATGGATTGCGCCATTCTCACAGTAACGGGTCGAGATCGAAACTGTTGTGATTCATTCTTAAAATCTTCTATACCTATCACCCCCAAATCGATAGGCTGATTTGATTTATCTATACTATCAGGATCTCCTGTTTTTATCGTCATGGCGGTGTTGACAATAATATTCGATGATGCCCCTGCCTTATCGATATCATGACGCAACCCCGCAGGAATATTTTCCGTATTGAAAACTGTCATTGTAGGACTCATCAGCGTGACCCCGCCTGAAAAATATTTCTTTGGCATCATCTCTTGGGTAACGGGATCGATTTCTTCTTTGATATAGTTATAAACGCCTTTCTTAAAAGCCTTTAAGTATTGCTGATAAATCTTCTCCTTCTCGTTAGGGTCATCGATATTGACACCAACGATTTTGCTCTTGTCGGCATAGTTCGAAAAGAAGATACTGTCCTTTATTTTTTTCTTGTACCATATCGCAAGAATCACGCTATTGTAAACCTGCCTAAGCGATGCAAAATTCCTATTTTCATTAACTTCCTTGGTTAATTCTGGAATAACAATTTCCCGAATAATTTTAGAGCCAAGGGCGTTGATGTCTCTGATTGGCGTACGGGGGTTTCCCTGGGGTGCTTTCATATTCAATGCTACTTCGCTTGGCCACCTGCTTGGGGACACGTCCCTAAAAAACGGGACATGTCCCCTGGTTGGCATTAGGGTTTCGCCGTGTTTAAACATCGCCACATAATCTTCTTCCAACATCACCTTTAATTTGCTTTCAACCACATACGCTGTTTTGACCGTAGTGTTTTCATAAACAACCGCTTTCTCTGGCACTATCCATACCTTATTAAAAGTGTTGACCAGCACATCCGTTGTTCCATATTTCTTGGCCGTTTCTTCATATATCTTTTTCCAAAACCTTTTACCTACTTCATCTTCAGGATAAATTAAAGAAGCCGTGATTTGCTTGAGGATATAGTCAAGAGCCAGGAGGTCGCGGCCCATTTGGGTTAAACCAAAAGATTGGGGGATAATACGATATTTTTCATACGGGCTTAAATTCACCCATAAATCTTTTTCTGGGATTGTTATACTGGCCAGAAAATATTTGATGAGTTTCGTGGCTTCGGTTTTAAGTTGTTCTTGCAAAGATTGCTTCGCTCTGCCCGCAATGACACTAGGAGAGTCACCTTTGTCTAAAATAAAATCAAAATAGAATGGGTTTTCTGGATGGACCTTGATTCCTTTAAGTATTGGTGGATTAAACGGCAGGCTTAAATGGACCATGACACCAGGTGCCGGCAATCTATAATCATAAGCATTAACAGGCATAGGACCTATACCTGTTAACAGAAAACTTGCCAAAGTTAAAACAACTAATGGAGACCTGAGCATATCATCCCCCTCTCTTTTAAAGTATACAATGGGGCTGTTGCAAAATCCAG
>JADFXW010000040.1 GCA_015233375.1 Candidatus Omnitrophota bacterium
ACTGGTTTCCTGATGTGGTTATCCCTGTTGTCGCAATCATCGTTGCTCCACTGACAGACAAACCTGCCAAACTTGTTGTCCCAACTATCCCGTCAAACACAGCCTTGCCAGTTACTGTTAATGAATACGTTGCGGCTGATGAACCATCTACCGTTGAATTAAACGTAACCCCAGTCCCTCCGTTTGACGTTAAATTCGTATTAGCGCCAACTGTAACTGCTCCATACGACTGATTCCCTGATGTCGTGATTGCCGTTGTCGCAATCGTGGTGGCTCCTGTAACAGATAGCGTTGTCAATGTTGTTGCCCCAACAATCCCGTCAAATACAGCCTTGCCTGTCACGGTCAATGAATACGTTGCGGCTGAAGCGCCATCTACCGTTGAATTAAATGTAACCCCTGTTGCCCCGCTCGCCGTTAAATTTGTATTGGCACCAACTGTCAAAGCTCCATATGACTGGTTTCCTGATGTGGTTATCCCTGTTGTCGCAATCATCGTTGCTCCACTGACAGACAAACCTGCCAAACTTGTTGTCCCTACTATCCCGTCAAACACAGCCTTGCCAGTTACTGTTAATGAATACGTTGCGGCTGATGAACCATCTACCGTTGAATTAAACGTAACCCCAGTCCCTCCGTTTGACGTTAAATTCGTATTAGCGCCAACTGTAACTGCTCCATACGACTGATTCCCTGATGTCGTGATTGCCGTTGTCGCAATCGTGGTGGCTCCTGTAACAGATAGAGTTGTCAATGTTGTTGCTCCAACAATCCCGTCAAATACAGCCTTGCCTGTCACGGTCAATGAATACGTTGCGGCTGAAGCGCCATCTACCGTTGAATTAAATGTAACCCCTGTTGCCCCGCTCGCCGTTAAATTTGTATTGGCACCAACTGTCAAAGCTCCATATGACTGGTTTCCTGATGTGGTTATCCCTGTTGCCGCAATCGTCGTTGCTCCACTGACAGACAAACCTGCCAAACTTGTTGTCCCAACTATCCCGTCAAACACAGCCTTGCCAGTTACTGTTAATGAATATGTTGCTGCTATGGAACCATCCACCGTTGAATTAAAGGTAACCCCAGTCCCTCCGTTTGACGTTAAATTCGTATTAGCACTAACCGTAAGGGCTCCATATGACTGATTCCCTGATGTCGTGATTGCCGTTGTGTTAATCGTAGTAGTACTAGTAACGGATAGAGTTGTTAATGTTGTTGCTCCAACGATGCCGTTAAATACAGCCTTGCCCGTCACGGTCAATGAATACGTTGCTGCGACAGAACCATCAACCGTTGAATTAAACGTAACTCCTGTTGCCCCACTTGCCGTTAAATTTGTATTGGCACCAACTGTCAGAGCTCCATATGACTGATCCCCTGATGTGGTGATTGCGGTTGTGTTAATCGTTGTGGCCCCGCTGACCGCAAGGCTCAACAGACTTGTTGCGCCAACAACACCATTAAATGTCGCTTTCCCTAATATGCTTAAACCATCGGTGGCAGGAGCTGCCCCATTGACTGTTGATCCAAAACTTACCCCCGCTCCACCTGCGGTGAACGTCACCAGTGAACCAATAAGGGTCACTGCTCCTGTATAGGTCTGTGTTCCTGTTGTGGTGATTGATGAGTTTGTTATTGTAGTTCCATACACTGTCAACGATGATAAACTACTTACCGTTCCTTCAAACATGGCATTTGAGGCAGTCCCAGACGTCCCGATATTCAACGCGAACCCATTACCATTAACCGCATGCCCAAAATCAACAAGACCACTGGCGCCTGTGCCTGCATTCAGGGTCACTGACCCCATCAGCACAACAGGCCCCCAATAATCCTGCTCATGAGTACCTGTGGTGGTGATATCTTTATAAATAGTCGTTGTGCCACCATTACCAACAGCAGCACCACCAACCGTAACCCCTGACAAACCTGTGACTGTATCTTCAAATGTAACATTCGTTAGATCATAATCAGCCCCACTATTGTCCTTACCAATATACAATCTATATGCTGTCGCCTCAGTAAGCCCCACCTTTCCTTTTATATCAACATTATGCCCTGATGTTAACAAGGTGGTGTTTCCATTGAGATTAACATCACCACGATAAATCTGATCGCCATTCGTCACCACAGAAATAGCTGAACCGTGCCCATCAAAATTAATACCGTCGTCACCCGAAGAGCCACTTCCTGCAGTAATATCAATGCCTCCTAATGCATGAGTTGCCCCTAAACTTTCAAAAAAGAAAACAGGTTTAGTAGAATCTACAATAGTAAGTTTATAAGGAGTACTGGAAACGCTGTTAATCGTACTTCCTGTTTGGAAATCAATCTCTTGTCCAGTAGTAAAAGTAGTGTCCGCATAAAGAACAATCGGTCCATTATAAGAATTGCCACTACCACTTGATAAAACTGTTGCGACCAAACCACCCTTAATATCAATCTCGCTTGCTGTAATATTAACACCTCCCACAGGAGTTAAATTTCCAACAGCCCCATTGAAAGTTACCACACCAACAGCGCTGGAAAGAGGGCCTGCGATATACAGTATTTCCCCGCCATTAACAGTCCCTTCAAAATCAATGGCTCCGGTGTTATCACTAATAAAATAATCTCCATGGCTCGAATCACCCAAATTCACTGGGCCAGTGTAGGTTTGATTGCCAATTGTTTCAATATTCCCACCTGCTGTGGAAATATTAAAATTAATATGTGCAGCGGTCACTGATAAACTCGACAATGGATTGAGCAAAGCATTCTGATCGCCAATAGATCCTTGAAAGGTCGTTGTTCCACTGTCATGAATAGTTAAACTGTGTCCTCCCACATCACTATTGCTGCTGATGGTGTCTGCAAATGTTATCCCATTACCTGTTAAGGTGGCATCCGCCCCTAGAACCACTGGACCTGAATAAGTTTGTGTCCCGCCACTACTTGTAACCGTTTTTACTTCTGATGAATTAATATTAGTGGTTCCTGTGCCCAAAATAGCAAAAGAAGCCAGGGAAGCCGTGTGGCCTATCGTCCCGTTTAGCATTCCATTTCCACTAACCGTAAGTGCGTAATCACCGCTAATATCTGTGGACGCTCCCACAATCAAATCTTTTCCAACGGTGGTTGTCCCATTTAAGGTCTTTGTCCCGCTCCCTGATGTTGTCAAATAGGCATAGGACAAATTGTGATCAATGGTTTGATTAGTTCCTGCATAATTGACCGTTGAGCTTGTCCCTAAGGTTGTCGCATTCGTAAAATTATAAGACCCTGCAAAGGTAGCGGCATACACCTTAATCGTGCCATAATCAGAAAAATTAGTTCCCGAAATAGTATTAGCACTGGACACAGGATCCAAAGAACTCGCTGAATTGGAAACTCCCCCGATGGTCAAGGTGTGAAGACCCGCGATCGCGCCATCTAAGGCTGCCCCACCTGATCCTGTCACTGAAAGATTATAATAAGGAGTCAGGTGATTGATTGTTTGCGCGCCAGTTCCCGCATAATTAACAGTACCCGTCTCTGCATTAATATTAGTAAAAGAATAATTACCGCCAAAGGTGGCTGCGTCCACATTAATCGTCCCATAATTATACAAATTTGTTCCTGAAATAGTGTAGGCGCTGGTTGGATCCAATATACTTGCAGCATTGGAAGCAGAACCAACAGTCAAACTATTGCTGACAGAAACGGATCTAAGGATCGCCGCTGAAGTCCCTGTAACTGAAAGATTATAATAGGGAAGGGTAGAGTCTATTATTTGGGCCACGCTTCCTGCATAATTAATTGTTGAACCACTTTCAAGATATGCGGCAGCAAAAGATGTATAGTCACTATCAATAATTGACGTTCTGACCAAAACAGTCCCATAAATATCTATAACGCCGGTACTAGTCCCGCCAGGATTTCCTGATATGGAATAAGAACCTGGGTCAAGCGTAGCGCTTGAGCCAATTTTTAAGAAATTAGTTACCGAAAGCGTGCCTGCCAAGGTCGTGGTACCGCTACCAGATATCACAAGATTATCATAAGGAACAGCTAAAACTGTTTGAGAGGCCCCTTGATAAACAACCATTGAACCAAGCCATCCGCTACCTGTAATCGAAGGCCCACCAGTGGTATAAAGGGAATTTTGCTCTAACACAAGAGTACTGCCTGCGCCTGAATAAAAATAATTACCTGCAAACGTTGCTGTATTAACCAGGATTTTTCCCCAGATATCCATCTTATTACAATTAATGGTATAGGTTCCTGGATCCAAGGTGCTTCCTGGGTATACCTTTAATGAACCATTAAGAGTGATGCTGCTCCCAAGGATAGCTGTATTGCCTGAAGTTAGATTAAATATTAAAGTATTCAAAGTAACTCCAGCAGGGATATCATTCGCAAGGACCAAGGTTTGACTCCCGGTATCAACGGACTGTATCTGATTACCATAAGTATCTTTTGTTTTAACAGTCAAATTTGTCGTTCCCCCTGTATTGCTGACAGTGGCTTTATACGCCGCCGCAGGGTTTACTGTATAACTAGCTGTCATGCCCGTAATATCCGCATTTGTCGAATCTGTGACTGTGATAGTTTGCGTACCTGTCGTTTTAAAATAATCACTAGTCGATAACGTCACAACTCCGCTTACTGCTGTTATAGAACCTGTTCCTAAGAATCCCGTATCTTTATCTGTCCCATTTCCTGTATCAGAGGATGTGATATTAGCACTAAGCGCATAACTGCTGTACGTGTCTTGCCAGGCGTTATATACTGCTGTAAATTTTGGAGCAGAAGAAAATTCTCCTGGCCCTGCTGTCAGAGGCGATGAGGCTGAAGGGAAATTAGTGGGAACAAAATAGGGATCCACTATTTTTAAAATGGGATAATGACTTATAGTAGACCATGTCCATTTATTAGTAAAATCCCACGCGCTTCCGGAACCTGAAGCATAAACAGCTTCGGTGATTGTAGGGACATTGTAAGATGAAGAAAAATTAGAAAGCGTTTGTTCCCCTGTGATAACAGGCGCAGCGCCAAAGGTTGCTCCATAAGAACTTCCATTAATCCCTGAACCAGTTTTATACCATGCGCAATTAGTAATGGTGCTGGTTGCGGCTGAATTTCCCCCAATAAATTGGCCCAAAGCAGACGGCCCAAAATCATTATATCCAATAAATCCACCTGCAATGGCCCCGCCTGTAACAACACCCATGGAAAAAGAATTAACAATAAGGCTGTCATTCCCCATAGCAGTAGCGCCAACAAAACCGCCTGAACTTGTACTATTACTCGCAGTAACCCCTGTATCCTGTGTCACCGTCACATTGCCTTTAGCGTAACTGTTGTCAATTTCTCCATCATTGAGGCCCACAAAACCTCCCACTAAACTAAAATCACTGGAAGATTCATTTTGCTCAGTGGCATTTCCAATAGAATAGGAATTTTGAATGATAGCTGAACTGCCATCTACCCCATTATAGCCAACGAGTCCACCAACAATATTCATGTCTCCTCTGCCTGATACATCCCCTGTTGAATAAGAATAATTCATAAGGCCGCTAAATTCTCCAACAAATCCTCCTGCAATGCTATAGCCACCACTGACTGTGCCTGTTGCATAAGAAGAAAGAATACTTGTTCCAGAAAAAGCTCCTACCAAACCTCCTGTGGCAGCGCTACTTCCATTGGTTGACTCACTGGAAGGATTACTATTGGTGACATTACCTGTCGCAAAAGAATAAGAAATAGTGATGGCCGCTAATGGTTGGTCACTTATCGATACTTTCCCTACCAGCCCGCCAACAGTACCTCCGCCATTGACTGCCCCTGTTGCATAAGAATGATTGATGTCCGTATTATCATAAAGCTGTCCCACCAACCCGCCTGTGGAACTGTTGAAACTAGGGTCACTTTGAACATTATCATAATAATTAATGTCTCCTCCATACACCGTGGCTTGCGAATAGGAATCAGAAATCCTCGCCACATACGCACTCCCGCAACCTGTAGCACTCACACATCCTTGACTGGCTCCTACCAAGCCTCCCACGATACTACCCTGAGGTGTGGTGGAATTCCCGACAATCAAACTTGAACCAGTGTTCGCATAAGAAATCTGGCCATAATTTAATCCAACCAGCCCCCCGGTAAATCCCGCAAGCTCATCACCTTGCATATAATAAGTATTTTTAGTTGTATCCGTACCAACGGCAGCATTCCCTTTTACTGTGCCACTAGACACATACGAATACTCAACAGTACCATTATTTAATCCCACTAATGCCCCTACCCCTCGATAAAAATAAGAACCATCATTAGGAAATGACGGAGAAGATGGCGGGGTGGTGGCTGTTATAGTGACGTTGGTAAGCCCCCAAGGCACCTGGACACCTGCACTGGTTGCCGATGAGGTAATAAGAGCAGTACTTGATGTTACGCCAAATAATCCTATGTCTGCCCCATGAAAGGTGCCACCTGTTATGGTGACTCCATCCCAAGTGCCTCCAGCTATCGTGGCATCATCCGTAAAAAGAGAAGCTGCGGCAGGATTAACAATATATAAATTTGAGATAGTATGTCCATAACCATCAAAGGTCCCTGAAAATGAATTATCAATTGTCCCAATGGGCGTAAACCCTCTGGCTGTGCCTGAGACCTTATGCCAAGATTGTGTTTCAGTGGCATCAATATTATTTTCCAAAATATACTTCAAGGCAAGACCACCCGGGTTATTAACTGAATCGTTAATATACGCTAATCCACCAGGCGCATCAGAATCACTAAATATCTCATGGTAGGTGGCAGCACTAATCGTTGTCGTCTTATCCCTTGATAAAACCGCTGAACTGCCCAAACCTGTTGAATAATCAGTTTTAACCGTAAGTACGCTGAATGTGGCATTAGTTGGTGAAGTAAAAATTACATTAGAACCAGCTGCTGATTCTAGTTCCAAAATATTAACACCGCTAATATTACCAAGAGTGCTTGCAGCCCCTGCAGATATGGTGAGATTATAGGTACTCCCTGTATAATTTCCTTTTCCGTCACCAATAATACTGGCAAAATTACTAGTTCCCCCAGTTGAATCCATTAAAAACTCCGAACCAGCGTTAAATATAGTGTCTCCTGTCATGGTCAAGGTCTTACCAGCAGCAATTTCTATGTTACCAGCATCTGAAATTGTCCCGTACACATTGGTATCATTTGTATATACGATCGCATTATCTGCATTCTTCACATCCGCAACACCTGGATAAAATGTCCCGCCAATTTTGAAAGTATTGCCACGCTCATACAAGGTGGCTGATTCTAAAATACCCTGAGAATAAATATCGCCATCGGATAATAAAGTCATTGCTCCAGCAGATATCAAAGAACCTGTGGAATTAATGCCGCCCTGAGCCTTTATAGAAAGAGCTCCTGAGCTTGTCATGGTTCCAGAATTGACGACTGGCGCGCCGCTTGCCACCATTTCTATTGTCCCGTCATTATTCGCTAAAGAAGCAGCCTGAACAACACCGTTGTTGTTAACCGCATGATCAAAAAGATCATTCATTATTTTGGCTGTTAAAATAACCTTGCCACCATCTGCTTCAATCGTACCCGTATTACTGATAGCATCCGAAACTTTTTGTCCATTCAGACCAATTAATTCAGATTGGACAGCCTCATCCACAACAACAGATATTTGATCTAATGAATCCAGGGCTAAGGTCATTTGATTGCCGCTGGCCAAAGCCACTGTTCCTAAATCCGCTAAAATAACCCCTTGATTACTGACGGCTTGAGAAAGAAGAGCCACAAATCCACCCGGCTGTGCGGCAATCCTGCCTTGGTTGACAATAGAGGCATTAGGCCCATTCTTAAAAAATTTATAATTGCCCTTCAAAAAATCCTCATTGGTAATGTCCAATGTGGAAGCCAAAACCGCTGGAGCATTGACCTGGGCATGCGGACCAAAAATAATTCCATTGAGATTAACTAAAAATAAGGCGCCATTGGATGATAAAGAACCATATATTAGAGAAGGGTCAGATCCTTGGCTTCGTATCAATAACCTGGAACTCACGCTTGGCTGATCAAAAACATAGGATTGATTGGCAGGAACACTAAAATTATTATACCCCAAAATAGTGCTGACAGTTGACGTGCTCACAACTGTTTTATTCTGGGATGGATTACTGACAGTAATAGAGCCACCAGAAATGACCTGTGGATTCTCAGCGTAGGCCATGAAAGTACCGCATCCCATTAAAATAAAACTTAAAGATAATAATTTAAAATATCTTTTCATAGTGTTTTTTCCAATGATTTAATGTCCAGTCTGATTGCCTAATAGGTAATCCTTACTTCAAACCAATGATGAACACCCTTGCGATCAGAGGTTCTTTGAAAGGGCCAGCCTACTTCATAACTGGCAGACACATTTCTTAATACATTAAACTTTAACCCGCAACCTGCAGAACTTAAGGTCTTATTTTTCTCTTCAGAACCAGACACAACATTCAAATGGACATTAGACCAATCATAAAATTCAATCACCCTTAGCGCATCATACCATCTAACCTGCGAAAAAGGCACCCTCACATCTTTTGATAAAAAGTACAATGGCTCTGAAAGTTCCCAACTCATGGAATATCCTTCATCACCCACTGCCTCAGAAACTCCATACCCCCTGTTATTAGCAGGGCCCCCTACTTGATATTGTTCCGTTGAGGTCAAGGTACTTGTGGAGAACTGGAACTGGTTCTTCCACAATAAGGTTGAATCTAACGGTAACACCTGTAATCTCAATAAGTTTAGAGTGTCCTTCACAAATTGCCCACCTGCGCCTGAACGAGAGGTTGGAGTATCTGTAGCACTGGGA
Source organism: Candidatus Omnitrophota bacterium (assembly GCA_015233375.1). Taxonomy (GTDB): domain Bacteria; phylum Omnitrophota; class Gorgyraeia; order Zapsychrales; family Fredricksoniimonadaceae; genus JABDGZ01. Next base: position 8,846 of record JADFXW010000040.1, read on the forward strand.
TGATCTGGAGTGCCGCCCATAATTCCTGGAATCCCATAATCATATTCATCCATAATTAAAGTGCGGCCCCAATCATCGCTGATACTAAAATCAAATCCGCCCTTTCCAACGCGTAAACGATCGCGGCTGGAAACCTCCCCATTAAGGAAGTTATAAACATCCATATAATCAAACCCGAAATTGAAATGGGAATCAATATTATCATCCCTATAAAGTTCCTGGCTGCCATAAGCGCCCCATGATCTGCTTTTTCCCCGTGCGCCAAGATCCCCAAATTCGCCAGCCATATGTTCCTTAGAACTACCGCCATAAATCCCCATGTTAAGACTTCTGGTTATGGGATACAAATAATTGGCTGTATACGAATAATAATTATGGTTATCTCCTCGGGCATACTGAAATGTCATCACATCATCCTGCCCCAACAAACTATTATCTATAAAGGTAGCGTCATAAATATTGCTTCTTAAATAACGAGAAAGGCTATTGCTGTAACCTATCTGAACATGGAAGGGTTGGGCATCCTTGACATCAAAAAGCACATCACTCGTGCCTGAAGCCTTCCCTGGAGCAAGGACCGCTTTCACGACACGGTCAGGACGAACATTCATCGCATCCAAATCTTTTTTGAGGGCCTTATAATTAAAATCATCACCTTTTTGGATGGTCAAATCCCTTGAAATCAATCTTGTGGCATGATAACGGTTACCTTTAATTTGAATATCACCAATCTTGGCTTCAATCACGTTGATTTCAAGCACCCCATTTGCCATTTTATGGGCAGGTATATAGGCACGAGAAATGACATATCCCTTTTTCCTATACAGATTAGTAATACGGTTGGCAATTTCTTGAATCTTTTTGATAGTAAGCTCTTGATTGATATAGGAATTGGTGATTGATTCTATCTCTTTATTAGAGAAGAGAAAAACTCCATTAACATGGATTTTCTTGACCAAAACCTTCATGGCTTGAGGATTTTCTGGCTCTGTGGAAAGCGTTTCTTCTTCAATCTTGACCTTCTTCTTTTTCGCTTTCACCTCATTCTCTAATTTCTTTTCTTCTTCCTGCATCTGACGGGCGCGTTCCTGGCTGCCTATTTCTTGAGGAGGCGGCAGAGGGGCGGCAACACTTAATGAATTAAAAAAGAAAAAAACAAAAGAGGGGACCACAATACTTAAAAAAATAGACGAAGGAACAATGGGGTTTCGCATTAAACACGCCTTCCTCAAGATGAGCCTTTTCTTACAATTATTTTAATTATAGGCTTCTTGAATCGCATTTCAAGGTCTTTTATTCTATTTTTTTAAGATAAGAAGAATCTAATCTTGGGATATCAAGGCTTGGCGGATTTGAAGTAATTCTTTGCGGCGTTTGGCATCTACCTTAGGAAAGGCAAGTTTGAGATTCTTTAACGTGTCCATGATAATCTCAGAAATGATTAAATGCGCGTTTTCTTTATCATCAGCAGGGACGATAAACCAGGGCGCATGCTCAAGGCTTGTCGCAGGCAGGCACTCCTCATAGGCCTTCATATAGTCTTTCCAATATTTTCTTTCTTGAATGTCCGCAGGGCTGAATTTCCAATTTTTTGCAGGGTCATCAATGCGGTTCAAAAACCTGAGGCGCTGCTCTTCCTTTGAAAGATGCAGGAAAAACTTAATAATTCTCGTCCCGTTAGAATAAAGATGTTCTTCCAAATTGCGGATGGAACAAAAACGATCTTTCCACATTTCTTTTGAGTAAACAAGTTTTTTAGACAATTGTTGGGCCTTCAACAGTTGAGGATGAACTCGCGTAATTAAAACCTCCTCATAATAAGAACGATTAAATATCCCTATCATCCCACGCCTCGGTAAAACACGGTTCGACCGCCACAAAAAATCATGTTGCAATTCTTCAAGACTTGGTACCTTAAAACTTGTTACCTGGCAGCCCTGAGGATTCACGCCTGACATCACATGTTTTATGGCCCCGTCCTTGCCTGCCGCATCCATGGCTTGAAAAATCAATAACAAGGCATACCTGTTATCCGCATAAAGGACATTTTGAAGACGCCTTAACTCATGGATATGCTCATCTAAAATCAACTTATACCCTTCTTTAGACTTATAAAAAGGCTTAATCCTGGTTGGGTATTTTTTTAAATCAACACTCTTTTGGGGCAAGACTTTAAAATCTTTGGGGTCTATTTTCATCTATACCAAACCTTATGAGGAAGTCCCTGTCTTTTTATCTAATAAGACCGCTGCCCTGGGCTCATGGGCCGACTGATTCGCTGACGCATTCGTCAATTTATTCACCCTTTCTTGCAGCGAATTAATTTCTTGATTAATCTGGGCCACATTAATGGCATTGATGTTCTGACGTAAATTGCTGGTGTCATCTTGGATATTATTAACACCCTTTTGAAGCTGGGCCAACACGTCCACATAATCTTTTTGCCAACTTTTCATACCTGCTTTAAGGGCATCTGCTTCTGCCTTTAGATCTGTGATGGACCTCTGCAAGGCTTTATTAGTAGAGTCCACTTGCTGACTTCTTTCCACAGCCTGAATCAAGGCCTCTCGCTGATTATCCGCCATTTCTTTTTGCCTGGAAAACTTTTCCTCTTGGGCTTTCATCTGACTACGAAGGGCCTCTAGTTGCTTGGCCATGCGTTCCATCTGTTCTTGCTGGTATTTGGTACGATGATTATTAAATTCAACGTCAGAGTCCTGCTTCTCTTTAATAGAATTTAAATCCATCTTTTGCCTTTCACAAAAATTATAAAGCAAGCCATCAAAAGCAATGGCAATAACGCCAATCATTAAAATAATGACCTTAAAAAAAATCTCCCAAAATTTTCTAAAAATTACCATAATTGTAAGTATACCCGATAT
>JADFXW010000041.1:0-10500 GCA_015233375.1 Candidatus Omnitrophota bacterium
ATACCCTTTAATTTAGTCCATCATAGGGCTGGGGGGAAGCCTTCTTCATGATTATCAATTTAAGCCCCTACGAGAAGAACAGGATTATCCCCAATAGTTTTGGTCTGACAGAAATGGGCCGAGACTTATTAGCCCAAGATTATATTTTAAAGCAGATTACCGCAAGTCTGATTTACCCAGAGGATGTTATTGGTAAAAAATTCTGGAAACGTATTTACGAAAAGGCAATCAAGAAATATAAGACGTCAGATATACCCGTCAACACATTTAACAAGGTCTGGATATTACCAGAGAAAGCCGTTGTCTATGAAAATATTAAGGCTAAAACGGCATATGTGCTAGAAAGCAAATTAAAAGTGATGTTAGAGCAAGATTACCTTTCCCTGAAGAAACATGAAGGAATTCAATTTTACCATCGTAAAGACGCCATTAATTGCGTCTTTACCAATCAATTAGGCAGTCAAATCGTCCGTGAAATTGTCATTCCTGAATTGACCAAGGAAGTCAATGAAAACAAAAACTTCGCCAAATTACGACAGGTCTACAATTCACTTATATTAGCCACATGGTATAAGAAAAAAATCAAAGATAGTATTCTAAATCAGGTATACACAGATAAAAATAAAGTGGCTGGCGTCAATATCGATGATCAAAAAGAAAAAGAAAAGATATACCAACAATATTTAAAAGCATTTAAAAAAGGCGTGTTTAATTATATTAAAGAAGATATGGGGCCAGAAGGAGAAACCATTCCAAGGAAGTATTTCTCAGGCGGAATGAATATCAATCCAAATAAAGCGATGACCATTGTATCTAAGGCAAATTTTGCTATGTTATCACTTCGGAACAAGCTGCGTTTGGCCGTTGGTTTAACAACTTCGGAAACATCAGTAAAACCTCCTGATCAACAAAACAAAAAGAGCCGTTCAAAAAGAGGTATAAAGAAAATCGTTCTAAACGCTTTCGCTGTGGCTTCTGTCACCGTTTTAATCAGTATTTTCTCTCTTTTATATTACGTTGGAGGTATCAACGGGGCGAAATATATTTATCAGGAATATATAAATATCAGGCATATGTATGTTTTAGGTGATGTGGATTGGGATAAATCAAATTTAGATATAAATTATTTGCGAAGATGTTTTAAACACGAAAGAACTGAGCTCATCAAGAGCATATCGGATATACACGTTTCTATAGAATTAGACCTTCCCTACCCTCACCTTCCTACTAGAAAAGATAAATTTGGTATTATCCATAACGGTGTTCCCATTCAGCAGATTGTTCAAATCATTACACCAATGCTTGAGGAACAAATGAAAAAAGTTGATGAAGACCACAAGCGCCAAAGAACTTGTTTTGCGGCGGATGCCAAGGATTTACTCAGATTATGTAACATTATAAGCAGTTTGGGAGACATCGGAATTATGAGAAGAAATGCAGAAGTTCTTCATACTTTTCCTGATAGACAAAAAAGAAGATTAATTGCCGCCATAAATGATTTGCAGGGAATTTATATGTTACAAGAGTACAATCCCAATTTACCAACGCTTCTTCTGGTTAATGGCTGGAGCAGGCCGGGTTTAGCATCACAAGAGGCATTTATTTATAGACTATCCGGGTACAATATTGCTTTCCTAAATTATGATAGCTGGAGCGCGGTTGGCCCATCAGCTGATTTATTGGCCCAAAAGCTTAAATTATACCCCTTTGGGAAAAAATTTGTGCTGGTGGGGGCGTCAAATGGTTGTGACGTTATCCGAAAAATGATTTTAGATAATCAGGATTTAGACCTTTCGAAAACAGTATTCATTGAACTTGTCCCTGTTTATGGAGGAGCGGCACCGGCAGAGCTTAACAAATATCTACCAGGACTCGCGGGAAGTTTAAATATGGCCGACATTGTCGCCACTCATGATCCAAATGGTGAAATCACCGGGCAACTTTATTCAGATAGAGGCCTAAGAGAAGTGGCTGAAAGAGTCAAATGTCAGGTAAGTTATACCCTTAAAGGTGATTCTTTTGCTCCCAAACCATATAATTCAAAAGAATTTTGGGATAGATGGAAACATTGTTTTAATTTTGGCACACATATCATTGTCCCCGAAGAAGTTGGGATATATCATGCATGGTTAACTCTTCAAGAGCCTGTTATTAATTCTTTGATAGACTTATTAAATCCAGGCCCTTTGGCATCTATGGGGCATGCACCCTATTCCACAACCACTACAATGACTTTCAAACCCAAACACCCTAACACGCAAGGCCTCAACAGGCTGACGCACGATCCATTATGGGTCATAAATCAAAAAAAACTAAACACTTATTTAGAACAACTTAGACAACTGTATGGTTTTGGGACACCAGAAACGCTTTTGGGTCCTAAGCAGTCTTTGCCTGGGGCTGATGGAGGAATATCACAGGATATTAAAAGTGAGACGCCCAATAATGATAGAACAACTAAAGGTGGTATCGATCTGACCCTTGCCAATATGAATTTACAGACGCAAAATAATGGCAGTGGAATTAAGCTTCATCTCGACCCTGTTATGCTTAAAAAACTCCAAAATGCACCGGGCTTTATACCAGTGATTATAAGCATTCAAGCAATGCTTGACCTACGTCAATTCTTAGTCGTTCCTTAAAAAGAACTGGGACAGATTGAATTTGAATTAATTCAATCTGTCCCGAGTTTTATGTCCCCAGTTTTATTATGTCAAATAAGAGACGCTTTAAACCCCACTAGAGGCCAAATGCTCACGAGAGGGCTTATCCAATAAATAACAAGCGAAAGACTGTTAATGCCTTCACGTTTAACCCGCGCAATCATGGCAGGAGTGATATCGATTTGAACACCCTGGCCATTTTTATTATCCTTCCATTGCGTGTTATTGGAAGTATTCAAGTCAATACCACCTTGAACCCAAGGTGCTTTTGTATGATCGTTTCTTACTTGTAGTCTCTGTGGTCGTCTGCCAACCGTAGTCACTTTTGTCCTATGCCCAATCAGTCTTGTTGAATAAAGAATCAAAGGACTTGCTGCCATTGCGTATGTCCAAATTCCGTTTTCTGCGGCCCGCTCCGCTTCAGTGTGATATCTTGGCATGTAGAGTAGTTGTCCAGAAATCAGATCAACGTATGGTTCCTGATCACTTCGGCTGGCAGTTGACCATGCCCCTCCCATATCCGACATATACAGTTCTGCTTCAACCGACAATCTCGACCCTACATCGGGTATATTTCCCTTTTCGTTTACAGAGCTTGCTTTACCTTCCTCCTGCATAGCTTCTGTCGTCACTCCCGCATCAATAATTACTTCACCATTCAAATGGGTCGCTCTCAATACTTCAGAAGCCATAGCACGTGTTATCAAATCAGGGTCACTTGCCTTACCTGGCACTGTCCCACCAGAAAAATATTTATGAGGAATAGCCATACCCGCCGTATTCACTTCTTCCTTAATATAATTAAACACTCCCTTTTTGTAGGCTTTCAAATATTGTTCATAAATTTGCTCTTTGACCTTCAGATCCTTTAAATCAATCCCTTTAACCTTGGATCTATTCGCATACACCTGGTTCAGCAATGCATTCTTGAGATTCTTTTTGTACCAACTGGCAAGAATAATGGAATTAAAAATCTGACGCAGATTGGCAAAATTCTTGCCTGTATTAACTTCTTTTTCAAGTTCAGGCAGGACCATTTCACGAACAACCTGAGATCCAAGATTATGAGCAGTTGTCTTATTTGAAACTATCCCAATTCCCGCATGCTTTTGTAATGATAAATAATCTTCCTCAAGCATGACCTTAAGATGACAATTCACCACAAAAACAGTTTGATTATTCTCAAACACCTCTGCTTTGTCCGCCATTATCCATACCTTATTAAAGGTATTGACCGGCACCTGGGTTGTTCCATATAACTGTTGTATTTTTGAATAGACCCTGTTCCAAAAGACCTTCCCTAACTGTTTTTCAGGATAAATAAGGGAAGCAGTCAACTGCTTGAGGATATAATCTTGCGCTAATAAATCCCTGCCTAAATCTGTTTGGCCTAACGCCTCGGGCACCATACGGTTTTTTTCATAAGGGCTTAAATTGACCCATAAATCCTTTTCGGGGATGGTTAGGCCAGCTAAAAAATACTTGATAAGCTTTTCCCCCTCTTTTTTCAATGGCTCGCCTGTCATCTTGTCCTGGCCGATATCCACTATAAAATCGAATAAAAACGGATTGTCTTTATGAATGGTCAGACCCTTGATGATAACCGGCTCAAACGCAGGGCTTAAATTGATCATGGCCCCTGGTAGCGGCAGGCCTAAAACTGATCCGGCATAGGCTTGAGGATATGGACTTAACGTCGTTAAAAAAAAACAAATAATAACAGTTATGCTCAATGTTCTTTTAATCATGATTAATCTCCTTAATTTAAACACTTACAATGGAAAGTGCTTTATTAAGAAAAGTATAACACATATTAAGAGGTTGTCAAATTAGACGGTAGGATTATTGCTATATAACATATTGAAAAATATATAGTTATAGGTTATAAAAAAAAGGAACACGTTGAATGAATTCAACGTGTTTCCGTTTTTTTCAACTCCCCCGAAGAAACATGAAGGAATTCAATTTTACCATCGTAAAGACGCCATTAATGGGGAGAGGCATACTGTTAATCTACTAGCATTTCCCTTATAACGAATTTTATACGTTCTACTGTCTTTGTTTCTACTTTTCCAAGCGGCTTTAGTATCCTTTTTTTATCAATAGATCTAATTTGATCTAAAACAATCCATCCATTCTTTCCAGCAAAAGTTAATGGAATCCTGGAAGGATACGAGTGAGATTTTGTTGTCATTGGCGCTATCATGATCGTTGCCAGATGCGCGTTCATCTCTATCGGCGAAATAACGACACAAGGACGAGATTTCTTGATTTCATGGCCAATCGTCGGCTCAAGATTAACTAAAACAATATCATATTGATTAATTACCATTGCCATTCTTTAATATTCAAATCTAATGTGTCATCTACAAGAGGATTATCTTCACAAATCAGATGCATCATTTTAAAAGCTTCATCCCATCCCTGTCTAGGTTTTTTATGGATCGATTTTAAAATAAGCGTCTCTCCTTTTATCTCTAAATCAACCTCATTAGTAAAATGACATTGCTCTAAGACAGCCCTTGGTATTCGTATTCCCTTGGAATTTCCAATAGGAACAATTGTAGCTTTCATATTAATCCACCTCCTATACGTAATTATAATGTAATTATATTATAAAAACAAATATTATTTTACGGATGGAAAGAAACAAAAAACCGGGACACATTGAATTAATTAAACGTGTCCCAGTTCTTTTTAACTCCCCCTACCCCCTCTTTAATCGCTTCGCAAAAAGGGGGAAGCAAGGGAAAGCATGATTAATCCCTGCGGCTTACCTTGGATAACAAGCGCAGGATTTCGATATACAGCCAAATTAAGGTTACCATCAAGGCAAAGGCGCCATACCACTCCATATACTTCTCGCAACCTTGACGGCTTCCTTGTTCGATCATATCAAAATCCAGGATCAAGGACATCGAAGCTATCCCAACCACAAACAAGCTAAACACAACGCCTAACGGCCCACCGCCATTGATAAAGCCTGGTTGATGTATCCCAAAAAAAGACGCGATCCAGACAATCATATAAAATAAACACAGCCCACCCATGGCAATCATAAGCCCTTTACGAAGCCCTGGGGTTGCTTGAAGAAAACCGCTCTTATAGCCCATCAGCATAAAAAAGGTCACGGCAAAGGTCAAGCCCACAGCCTGAATCACAATACCATGATAACGCATTTCAAAATAAGCTGACAAAACCCCTAAAAGTAAACCTTCGCAGCCCGCGTATAAAGGCGCTGTGACTGGAGACCATTTCGGCTTAAATGAGGTCGCAAGAGCCAAGATAAGGCCTGCTATCATTGATACCAAAAAGACCATGCCTAATAGTCCTGTACTGGCTGGATCGGACGCCTTTGACCAAGACCACATCGCTGTGGCTATCAAAACAGCTAATAAAATAAACGTCTTGTTTACCGTACCCTGTATCGTCATGGCCTGCTCGCCAACCCCCACATGGGCCCCATCAAAAGTACGTTGATTTAATGTTGGATTACTACTTTCCATTTTTACACCCCTCCTTAATTAAGATCCTTCGCTTTGCTCAAGATAACATTCACTTAAAAAATACCTGCGAACCGTAAAGAGCAATCCGCAGGATAACATTAGTATACACCCCTGCCATGCAATCATCAAGCATAATGCCCCAACCGCCTGGCTGGTTTTCCAACTTATTAATAGGGTATATTTTAAACATATCAAAGGCCCGAAACAAGAAAAATCCGCAAATCATGACAGGCCAGCTTAAAGGCAGTCCCCATAAACCAATCATCACTCCCACCACCTCATCAATACAAGCAATGGATGGGTCTTTTTTATTTAATAACTTTTCCATTAAACCTGTAGACACAATACCTAATACCAATAAACCTAACAAAAGCAAGGTAAAGATAAACAACTGGCTACCTAAATAATAGGTGATCACAACCCCGGCAATGGTTGCCCATGTACCTGGCGCCATAGGCAGGTATCCAATGCCAAAAACAGTTGCTATTGCTTTAATAAAGAAATTGGTCATATCACTTTTTTTTGGATTCCCGCTTATCAAGAGAATGACAATAGGTAAAAATACTCTATCCCTGAATAAACCGTTAAAATCACTGCTAAAATCATCCAAACCTGATTAATGAGTGCCCATAAAGGCTGTATCGCATGAAAACAAGAAATAAAAAGCCCTGATTGCTGAAAAGTTAAATATAACAAAATAAAGGAAATAGCCGAAATCTGACAAACAGTTTTTATCTTACCAGCACGCTCAGCCGCCAGCACCTTGCCCTTTTGCATGGCCATAATCCTCGATATAGTCACCACAATTTCACGGATAGCAATAACCGCAAACATCCACAAAGCAATGATACCCATACGCGCAAAAACACCTAATACACACAAAATCAACACCTTGTCCGCAATAGGATCCATTATTTTCCCAAAATCACTAACCAATCCCCTGGTCCTGGCGAAATATCCATCATAAAAATCGGTTAAAGAAGCTACAGCAAATACAATAATAGCCATGACATCACTTTTAAAAGACGCCTCTTTAAGAAGGAATACCAAGATAACCGCCAAGATAATCCGGGCTACTGTTAAAATATTAGGAATATTCACCATCATTGCTGTCCAAATTATTCGTGGTCTCATGCCGACCACTTCCGATGGTCGTAGGGGCCGACTTTATGTCGGCCCGTCCATCGGGCGGACACAAGGTCCGCCCCTACAACGAAATTTATGTCTTAAACAACCTTACCCGTCAATACATCCTGTCCCAAAAGGCAACGCGTAGTTGAAAAAAATAATTTCTAAACCTTATATCGAACTCACGCGTTTATAAAACAACTGCCTACCAAATCATATTCATACGCATCCGTAATCTTCACCTCTACAAAATCACCCACCGAAAGCGCCTTATTGGAATGGACATAAACAACCCCATCCACATCCGGCGCATCAAATTCACTGCGCCCCACATAAGTATTATAACCGCTATTCTTCTTATCCTTAGAATCTTCTTGGCCTTCAATCAAAACTTTTAAGGTGCGCCCCACAAATGATTGCTGGATTTCTCGAGAAATAGCCTGCTGATCTTGCATCAAGATATCACGCCTCTGACTTCTTACCTTTGCGGGCACCTGTTGAGGCATCAGTGCCGCGGGTGTTCCTTCTTCCCTGGAATATGTAAAAACACCCACACGTTCAAAACGAAAATCTCTGATAAAACCCCTTAATTGCTCAAAATCCTCATTCGTCTCCCCAGGCAAACCCACAATAAAAGCGGTTCTCAGGAAAACCCCTGGGATGATACGCCTTATCTTCTGGATCAATTCTCTTGTCTGTTGTGCCGTAATATTCCTGTTTTGTTCAAATAAAATATGATCACTAATATGCTGCAAAGGAATATCAATATATTTGCAAATCTTAGGCTCTAACGCCATCAACTCAAGCAACTCATCCGTCAAATGAGATGGAAACGCGTATAACAAGCGTATCCATTCAATATTTTTCATGCTCCTAATCATTGCCTTTAAAAGCTTTGGCAACGATTTCTCATGATAAATATCCAAACCATAGGCTGTAATGTCCTGGCCAATGATGTTAATTTCTTTTACGCCCTCTTTATCCTTTTCTTTGACCTCTTGAATAACAGACTCAATCGTCCGGGAAATAAACCTTCCCTTTATTTGAGGTATAGCACAAAAAGAACACGCGTTAAAACAGCTTTCACAAATTTTAACGTAGGAAAAATGCTTAGGGGTCAAATTCACCATCGATGGATTAGCCTGACGGTCAAGGGCCTGGATACCGATAAAGGCGTCCACTTCAGGAAATTCCAAGGCCAAATCCTTTCCATAACGTTGGCTCAGGCATCCTGCAACAATCACCTTTTTAATTTTACCTTGTTTTTTCAGCTCAAGCGCATCCAAAATAGTATCCACGGATTCTTTGCGCGCATCTTCTATAAAAGAGCAGGTGTTCACAATCACGGTCTGAGCCAAATCAGCATCAACAATAACATGTCCCTTGTCCTTGAGATGCCCTAATAACCGTTCGGCATCAACCAAATTACGGGCACACCCTAAATTAATAACGCCGACCTTACGGTCAGCGTCTTTCATACTTACTTGCTTGTCCTTGTTCACTTCTTGACCGTCAGCCCTTCCTTAGTAACCAAAACTTTTCGTATCCTGCGCTCACCACCGCCCAAAGGACCAATATGCTTGCCATTTATCTCCATATCCAATTGTTCAAGATTTTTACCTGACAATTCAATCCTATCATCCGCGCTCCAGCTATCCAAGGCCCCTTTATTTAAAGTCATCTGATAAACAATCTTGCCATCAGCCTTGACCTGGACCCAGGTATTTCTCATGGCACGGACCGCAACCTCAACCTTATTATTCTCACTCTGGGCCTCTACAGGTTCTTGTTTGACCACAGGCACAACCGGCTGACGAACAGGTTTTTCCACAGGTGTTTCATCTTCATTTTTCTCAACAGGCTTGACATAACGACGGGGTATTATCTGTTTATGAACAGGAGCGCTTTTTTTATGAATAAGTGAGCCTAAGCCCATCACCATCTTAAAAAGCAAGAAGCACAAAAGCAAACCACCTAAAATTTTAAGCATTAACTTAATACTCTTTGGCGCAAAAACCATGGAAAGGAATTCCTGCAAATGTTCAATAAAGGCGTTAGGCTCCAAGGTCTTGGCCTTTCGGTTTGATTGATGAGGCTTTAAAGAAGCTGGTGAAGAAGGGTTTGATTTTGAGGCTTCATTAATCCCATACTGCTGAAAAATTTCAGCCACATTCAGACCTAAGAATTCCGCATAAATTTTAATGAATCCACGATAATAAAAAGGAGATAAAAGTCTCAGCGAATAACCTTCTTCAATCGCTTTGAGGGCATCCATCGGGATTTTTGTATGCTCATGAACAATCTCCAAGGTCAGGCCTTTTGCTTGGCGAGTCGTTTTCAAGATAACCGGTTTATTGTTGTTGTCCGTTGTCAGCATTGGTCTTATTCTCTCCCATATTATCTAAAAGCCATTTCTCACGATCCACTAAAATATCCCTGGCCTTGCTTCCTGCATAAGGCCCCACAATCCCATTCTGTTCCATCATATCAATAAGACGCGCAGCCCTGCCATACCCTAGACGTAAACGGCGCTGCAAAATCGTCACTGAAGCCTGGTTTGTTTCAATCACGACACGCACCGCTTCATCATACATCTCATCTTGTTCATCACTGCCCCCAACCCCGGACGCAGGCTGGGCTTTTAAAACATTGTCATTATACTCTGGTTGTGCCTGTTTTTTAATAAAATCTATAACTTGATTAATCTCATCATCAGAGACATAGCAGCACTGTCCCCGGATAGGCTTCGGGTCCCCTGTTCTCATAAATAAAAAGTCCCCACGGCCTAAAAGAGTTTCCGCGCCATTTGAATCAAGCACGGTACGTGAATCCACCTTGGAGGCCACTTTAAAAGAAATTCTCGATGAGAAATTAGCCTTAATAACACCTGTAATAACATCAACAGATGGCCGCTGGGTCGCTAAAATTAAATGAATACCTGTGGCCCTGGCCAACTGGGCCAGACGAGCTATGGCCCCTTCAACGGTCTTGGCTGAGACCTGCATCAAGTCTGCCAACTCATCCACCACCACCACAATATAAGGCATCGGAAAACCTTTGGCATGACATCCAGCAATATTACGCACCCCTTCTTTACTAAAAAATTTATAACGCGATTCCATCTCACTAACAATCCAATTAAGGGCTGGGGCCACTTTTTTGGCATCTGTAATCACTGGACACAAAAGATGCGGCAAAGAATT
>JADFXW010000041.1:10556-11672 GCA_015233375.1 Candidatus Omnitrophota bacterium
ACTTCGGATGGAGACGCATTAAAGAGGATAGACATGATAAAACTATTCAAACAAACGGTTTTCCCTGACCCTGTTGTCCCTGCGACCAACAAATGAGGCATCTGGGCTAAATCCGCAATAATAGGTTTTCCTGAGGTGTCTTTACCAATCGCTAAATCCAATTTTGAAGCACCTTCTATTTTCTTTTTCATCAATACATCTTTTAAAAACACCGCGGCTGTCGAACCATTAGGAACTTCAATCCCAACACGATTTTTACCAGGAATAGGAGCAATAATACGCACCGCAGAGGCACTCAAAGCTAATGCCAAATCATCCGCCAAGCTGGAAATACGCTGAATCTTCACACCCGGCGCGGGCTGCAATTCATAACGGGTTATCACAGGGCCACGCTCAATATCAGCCACCTTCACATTGACCCCAAAATCATTAAGGGTCTCTTCCAGAATTTTAGCCCCATTCATTAACCCCTCTTGAATACGATTATCTGGAACCACAGGCGCGTCTTTTAAAAGATCGATACCGGGTAAATGATATTCGCCTATCACCTTGGGAGTTTTTGGCCTTTCAGGTGAATTTTCTGTTTTAGGGGTTTGGATAATATGGATATTTGGTTTTACTGCTGAAACTGGAGCCTGTTGTGGTTGGGTTTGTTTTTTTGTCTCAGGTTCGCCCTCAGAAATTTTCGGATCCACACCTTTTGAAAAAACAGCGCTTCTAAATCTCTCTCTTTCTTTCTCCTTGTCCTGTTCTTTATCAATAAGCGCTTCTTTCTTAACGGGCTTCTCAGGAGATTGACGGCCTTGGACAGGAAGCGGCAGAGGAACTCCTTTGAACATCTGATGAAAAATACGCACAATCCCCTGACCTATACAAATAAAAAACGGGGAAACTAGAAACTCACCAGTCACGACCAACGCCAAAGCCCCTAAAGTCAAAAGGATAATTAAGGCTCCCATGGCATGAAAATAGCTCACTAGGAAGGAACTAAACACAACACCAATAAGGCCACCGCTATCAAAACTACTCTGGGGATTTTCTGTTGAAAAGAAACTAAAAAGACCTGCAGCCACAACAAAAAGGACCACGGTGCTTAACAACTTAAAGAAATTAAAC
>JADFXW010000042.1 GCA_015233375.1 Candidatus Omnitrophota bacterium
AGCCACTGGCTTTTCTGCCTGAGGCATCTGAGCAGGTTTTTGATTCACCACAGCTGTCAAGACTGGGACACCCTCGCTTGGGCTTACCACTGGTTTGGTGACAGGCTTATTGGTGATGACAGAAGAGCTCTTCTTGCTAAAAGATGAAAGATAACTAAATTCTTTTTCAACGCCTTTAAAAGCCCTGCCCAAAAAATGCGCTAAATTGTTCTGCGTGCTCGATGGGGTTTTTGTCTGCATAAAATAGGCCTACCTTAAAAAGGTTATTTTATATTCAACTTCGTTTTTATTATAAAAGCAAAGGAATAAAAATCAAAGGAATTATAAAAAATATTCGCTTAAGGGGAATCTAAGATTGGTCTGACAAGCCTTGATGCTTTTTTTCTACATAATCAATAAGCCCTATTAAGCGATCAACCTCCAGCTCCAGATCTTTGCTCTGCCCGCCATATTGGAAGATTAACTTGCCTTCTCGGTGCCATTCGTAAAATTGCCGGCCTAGAATTTGATAGCAGCCTTTATCCATAACTGGAAACTCCCCCTATAACCCCCTCTTTTATCGCTTCGCAAAGAGGGGGGAATATTCACCGACCCAGGATCATTCCAATAGCCCTGCTTACCGCTGCAGAGGCTTTGCCTGCGCTATAGGCGCCAACGGCGATAAAATCCTTAAGTTTAACACCTTTTAGATCAGACTTAAACTGTTTACAAGCGCCCTTGAACATCGATATCGTTTCATCCTTGATCTTTTGGGACTTGTGGCCCTGAATATCCTTATGCTCATCCAGGATAATTTCAGCCACGCGCTCTGCACTTTCAGACATGTTCCGTCCAATGCCAGCCATAGACTTTTTGATGATAAAAGCCTTTTGGGCTACATTTTTAATTTCTTTATTATTTCCGCTTTTTATCGTCTGACGAACGGATGTCTTTTTTTTCGCCTTTATGGTCAAGTAAATGCTCCTTTTTCAAATCACGCAAAAGCCTGGGCTTGATATAACTTTCTTTAGCCAGCGCCTTCCAAACCCGCGCCTGCTTTTTGCGCTCAACCACAGGCGCTGAATAATCATATCCCTGGTCAGTTCCTGTCATAGCCACCAGTGCCGTAATAGTTTCTTTACAAACCTTAATATTCGAGGATTCAAGCTGTCCGACAAGGGTCACAAAAGCAAAATGATCCCCCATGAGCCCAAGCTTGCGGATAGCCACACGCGCCACCCCCTCGTCACTATCCGCTGCCAGGCGTGCAATGGCCGTGGCCTGAGGACCGCCTGCCCTGTGATCAAGATGATTGACGATAAATCGACGGACATGAGGATCATTGTCCCTGATGGCTGATACAATGACATGGGTCGCTTCCTCGGAGCCCAGTTTCACAAGCCCCATCATCCCCTGTAATCTAAGCGAGGAGTGCTCATCATTGATAAAACGCCTGTACAAATCAACCATGGTTGGATAATCCAGTTGGCTTAAAAGTGATAAAAGTTTTCTTTGAAGAAAGATGTCCGCTTCCCTGATTAATTCATAGAGAAAAGGAACCGCCCTTTTCGGGGCATTACGGAAAAGGGTGTGTAATACCGCAAGCTTGTCGTCATCAGAACTGCTCTCGCTTTCGAGCTTGCGCTTCGCTGTCTCAAAAAGACCGTAATCATCCATCTGGTCTTTTTCATCAACCCCCTCGGCTTTATCTTGTTTCTGTTCTTCGGCCAACAAATCCTCTTCCTTTTGAGTTTCTATATAAGGTTCCTCTAAATCTTCAGATTCTGAATATTCTTCTAGATAAGATCCTTGTTCTTGAGGTTCTATCGGAGAAATTTTCGCTGGCAGGCTCGCGGCCATCCGAGCCTCTCGGTGCCCCGCATCGATACGCGCCTTTTCCAAGTCTTTTTCATAGACATCGTTGATGTTCTTAAAAAGATTGACAACTTCATCAATAAGATCGTCCACGCGCCTGGTGGTAACACCGACCTGGGCCCCAAGCTCTTCAATGAAAGATTTTTCCGCCTTCCACATCGTGTCTTCGGGATTATCCGCAAAAAATTTTTTCTTTGTTTCCATAACGCGTTTAATCTCCTCTCGCTTCTCGGCCATCAATAAAGTTATCTTCTGGATCTTTTCATCAACCGCTGCCTGATAAGCCGCTGTCCTCTGACCGCTGGTATGTAAAAGACCTGCGGAAAGACAATCGTTAAGATCTTTCTGTACGTCGAGTATTTTATTTTCAGCCACACGTAAAAGAACATTAAGCTTAACGTAGGGCTCAAGCTGCCCCCGGCGGGATAACGGCACCAAGACCTGCTTTTCATCCCTTTGCCCCAGGGCTTCTGGGGCCTCTTGGGGAACCTGGGTTGAGGCGCGTTTTTCTTTTCTGTTTGAAATCTTTTGGGCCACCACATCCCGGACAAGCCGCTTAGCCTGAAGCGTTAAGGCAGGATCCTCTGGATAAAAATAATAAGCGATGGTACCTGCCTGAATATTCTCATACAAGAGCCTGCCGAAGGTAATAAACAAAGATTCGGCCTGCGCTTCACTTTCCAAAAGAAGTTCGCGTCTATTTTTGGTTGGCATTAAACTTGCCCTACATCCTTGGTGACATTTTCAATTTCTTTTTCAAGATCAAGATTAACCGGTGTCTTTTTGACAATCTTTTTTTTGGTGACAGTTTTCCTGACAGGGCTTTTGGTTTTGGCTTTACCTTTAAGGTCAGCTTCTTTCTTGCCCAAAACAGTGACATCGATAACACCCTGTTGTTTATCTTTCACAGACTCCATTCCCGCCTTAAAAGACTCCCGTATCTCCCGCGTGCTTTTCTCAACGGTCTTAGTCACCTTATCCAACGCAACCTCGGCCTTCTCGCCTACTTCTTCACAAATATCCTGGGTCGCGACAACAACACTCTTCCAGGGTTTCTTTTCCACAACCTTGCCAAGACCAACAACCTTTTTGCAAAGGACCCCTGTCTTATACGAGATGTCCTTTAACAATTTTCCTAATGGATTCTTTTGATTATTTTCTTTTACCATAAACATTCCTTTTTCTTTCGGGCATGAGTTTTTCTAATGCCTTCTCAGCCGCTTTTTTAACTTCTTGGTCTTTATCAGAGAGCAAGTTCTTGACAATCCTCAGGGCCCCCTCAGGTTTAACAATCGAGAGCATCTCAAGCAGGCTCACACGCACGTACGCTTGAGGGTCTTGCCACGTTGTCATGGCCTTCTGGAGACCTTCCTTACCATAATAGATACCCAGATAGGTCACGGCAAGGCCGCGGATGCGCTCGTCACTGTCTGCCAGAAGCCCCTCAAGGGTCTTACGGTTGCCTTCGCTTACATGGCTGCCGAGACCCTTTACCGCTGTTGTCCTGACCTTGGGATCAGGGTCATTCATGCCCAGATCAAAGAACCCTTCTGAAGAACCTTCCTTCATGCGGGCCACATTTTTTAAAACAGCCATACGCACAGCACTACTCTTGTCCTTCATCGCGAATTCGTAAACCTGGTGCAGGACATCCTTGGGAGTGACGTGGGCCATCTGCCCAATAGCCACCTCACGTTCACGCTGAGTCCCCATTGAAAGCTGTTTGATGTTCTTTTCAAAAAGCCTTCTATCCGCGTCCGAAGTAAAGACAGCCGTATCAAGAAGACAGGTCAACGTGTCATCAAGTTTAATTTTCTCATCTCTAAAGGGTGAGCTCGCTGAGCATTCTTCCTCAACAGCCCGATTGACCTCTGATTCGATGGCGCTAGTATCCTCTAAAACAATCTCTTGGTCTTCTAAAATGGTATTCTCCGCAAGAAGTTCTTGCTCTTCTGGAACAACTCCCTCTTCTGGAACAACGTCCTCTTCTAGATCCTCGTCCTTTTCTTCATTAAGGCCATCCTCTTGGACCTCATTTGCCTCTTCTTGAAGATTATCCTCTGGAACCTTCTCTTCTTCTTGGGGAGCATCCTCTTGTTCTTCAAAATAATCCTCTTGATCTTCGTCTTCTTCTGCGAGAACTTCGGTTTCTTCTGGTTCTATCTGCATGATCCTTTCATTAAGATAATCCAGGAGCATTACGAGTTTTTGAATCTCCTCTTTTTTCTCTCCAACGCCAGATGAGTAAATAAACCTTATATCTTCCGATTTATAGAGTTGATGGACCGCTTCGCCGAACAGAAAAACAAGCTTTCTGTGTCTACTTTTAAGATCCTGAAGTTGATCGTCCATGTGTTTTCTCCTAAAAAGTTATTAAAAAATAATATTATCTTTGGACAAAAGAAATTGCCAGAACTATTTTTTCCTAACCACTTTTGAACAGATGAGCAATAAAACCCCTTAAGCCGCCATAGTCAGCCTTCTTTTCGCAAAGCTTCTTGTGATTGACGCCATCCTCTTCCTTAAAATTCTTCCAAACAGATATATTTGCCACCACATCCCCATCAAGGGCAATGCTCGCCCCTTCGCATTCAATGACATAGGTCGGATAATTTTGATGGAGCTTGATGGTGACACCTGGACGTATGCAAAGCCCCTCAAGCTTATGGATCTGCTGATCGCTCTTGCAATTGATATAAGCGATCCTGGCGGATTCCCCAAGCTTAAGATCAGATAAAGGGATAATGAAGCTGGAAGCGGTCTTGGCCGCCTGACGGCAGCACTCGCCCTCTGGTATAGGCATGCCGTGAGGGCATTCCTTGGGATGCCCCAAAAGAGTGCAAATGCCGTTAACAAGCTCCAAAGAAACCGTGTGTTCAAATTCACACGCGATCCCCTCCAAATCCCCCCCCGCCTAAAACATCGGCAACAAGCCGCTCGGCCAGGCGGTGCGCCCTTATCAACTGACGGGCACGCGCCTCTCCATGAGCCGTCAGTTTAATGGTCGTGGCATCCGGACCCAGCTCAAGGATATCACGCTCAACAAGCTCAGAGATTATTTTAGCATCAAAAGAGCGCTTCATGGTTTTTTTAAGAAAATCTATCGAAGTCTCTTGACGTTCTTTCATGTACCAGAGCTGTTCAATATGTTCGTCCTGTTGGACATTTCTTTCTATAGCCATACCCTCTCCACCACCTTCCCGGCCCCCAAAGCCAAAACAGCATACAACATCAAGGCGAGCATTGAGGGCGACGATGTAACCTGCATTCTAAGGGCCCCCAGAAAACCTAAAGATTCCCAAAATTCAGAGGAAGCCTTAGGCTTTGAAAGGGGCAACTCGTTAATTTCTCTTAACCATTCCTTCCATTCAGTATTCTCGAAAGACGTCATCATCTCAACCTGCTGAGGCTTCTCAAACTCTGACACCTTAACCTTCCACCCATTGGTCAAAAGAAGCTCATCGGGCATTTCAAGATGTTCTTCTGTCAGGCCGCGGACAAATATCCGGCTTTCATAATCCGTGACAAGCATGGTCCTGGCTTGAAGCTTAACACCAAACGCCGTGCCCCTGACACCCGCGATCGCCACAGGCGTGCGCACCTTGAAGGTTGAGCCTTTCTCAAGGTTGTCTAATTTAAGCTTGATAGTGCCCTGGTCCATAAAGAGTGTTGTTACTTTTTGGATCCTGTTGCTTTCAAAATAGACCCGGGAAAGCGATCCTATCCGCATGATATCCTTATAAACATCATCATAAGAAACTTCGACAAATGCTCCCTTGCCGGTTGTTATCTCATCCTGTGGATTTAAGAGGGTGCCTACACTCGGCACAATGATCTCTGCCCCGCGTTTGATGGCCACAGGGCCTTCAAGGCGGACGATACGCGTGCGATCAGGCGTGTCATTAGTCAAGAAATTAACGGCCCACAGAACAGCAATCAGAGCGCCGCCGGCCATTAAAATATAGCTGGTGTTTGAGGTGCAGCGCGCAATAAAATCAAGAAATACTTGTCTGTCAGAATTTGGGGACATTTTTTGCCAATTTAAGAATTATTTTAGAAATAAAAATTACCGGGCAATCGTAAAAATCAACAACCAATGAAGAGCCCCTGCCAAAACAAACGACGCTATAAAAATAAGCGCTGTCATCAACAAAGCTGTCTTTGTCCCCATTTCCCTTCCTATAGCAGTGACATTCGCGACACAAGGAAAGGAGATGGTTGTCACAACCACGGCAACGATAGATTGAACGTAGTTTAACGCACCCGCGTTGACCATCTTAAGGATAAGACCAGCCGCTGCCTCACGCCGTGCAAACGCCAGTAAAAAAACATCAACGATATCCTTTGGAAGACCCATCCAGCCGACAATAAGCGGGGTCAAAATCTGTTTTATCAAGCTTAACAGGCCTGTTTTCTGAAAAACAAAAAGGCCTGCCGCTGATATCAAGAAAATCGGAAGGGCTTCTTTGAGAAAATCAGCAACCCGATGATAGGTCTTACGGAAAACCGCCTTCATGCCAGGGAAACGCATGGACGGAATGGCCTGGATAAAGGAACTTGTCTCTTTGGTTTTGATCATCTTGTTGAGGATAATCCCAGCACCCATCTCACAAAAGCTTAACATCGCAAAAACGATCAAAAAAGCGCTCAACCCCACCTTGGCCAGAATGGCCATGGAAATGCCTAGCTGGGCAGAACAGGGAATAGCGAATGCGATAAGAAAAACCGCAATAAACTTCTCCTTAGGAATCGTCAGGCTTCTGGCACTCAAGGTCGCCATGGTCTTGCAGCCAAAACCCAGCACCAATGAAGTGACCGCGTTGCCCGGGATACCTATCTTTGAAAAAAGCCTTTTGGAAAAAACAGTAAAATTCGTGATGTACCCGCTGTCTTCAAAACAGCCAAAAATAAAAAAGAACACGGAAAGGATGGGCAGCACGGTGCCTATGGCATTAAAAAGACCCAGCGTCAAAATGCCGTAATCACCAACCAGCATATCCTTCCAGAAAATCGGCAGCGGGAATGATGATATCCATCCAGTTACTGGAAACACAAGAAAAAGATCAAGCAGTCTACCTAAAGCTCCTGAAACATAAACAACGCTTAAATAAACAACAGCCATTAAAACTAAAAAAATCGGTATCCCCCAAAAAGGATCCCGGCTTGCCTTGGTAAATAATTGGGAAAAACCCTGGTAAGCCACCTGTTGCCTATGCACCACCGTCACAGAAATATGATCCACCCAACGGCTGCGCCTGTGGATAAAAATCTGCCGGATGTTCCCCTTTATTTGCCGCCGAATCTTGTTGGTCTCAAGACGTATCAGGGCTGTCCTTTCAGGACCATATCTCTTTTCCAAAAACTTCTCTACAAAGGAATCTGTCAATAACAGAAGGCTTGCGATCTTATATTTAAATTCCAAATCAAAAGGCAGTTCAGCGGCCAATGCAATGATACTGTTCTCTATGACCATGCCATATTTAAGATCCAAGGACCCTTTCTGCGCACGTCCGATAGCTTCTTTAATTTCTTCCTTACCTAATCCGCGTGAAGCAACTGATTCCACAACAGGAACACCAAGCATGCGCTCAAGTTGACGGGAATCTACCCATATCCCCTTGCGCGCCACCACATCCATGGAGTTAAGGACAATGACCATCGGGGTTTCCAGTTCTAAAAGCTCAGCGGTCAGCATCAGCGATTGCTTATACTGACTTGCATCAACGCACTGCAGGATAACATCCGGCGCCTCGGAGAGGATCATGTCACGGACCGCTATCTCCTCCTCAGAATGAATATAAAGGCAATGCAACCCTGGCGTGTCAATGATCTCATAATACTTATCATTGATCCTTGTCACGGAGCGCTTCATTTCAATGGTTGTGCCAGGATAGTTGGCTACAATATTGTATTCGCCGGTGAGATTATTGAAAACCTGAGTTTTGCCCGTATTGGGAATCCCGATGATGGCAACCTTGTTTATCTTGGTTGTCTTGGAAACATTAAGGATCTCTGTAGGCTGAATGGCCATAGGACTACTTGTGTTTCCCAAACAGGATTTTTGGGAAAAGTGATTCCTTATAAGGTTTATCCTCTGTGTTTTCTAAAGGCTCTTTGTCCTCAATCATTTCTGTTTTAAGATCAACATCCTGTGATTCAATCTTTTGAGCCTCAACAGGTTCTTGGGCCTTGACTTGAGTGTCTGGCACAAGAGGTGCCGGTTCTTTCGAGGCCGCAAAATACTTCTTTGTCTTATCAACGCCCACCCCCCGCAAATGAAACGCGATCGTAAAATACGTCCACTCAAAAACACGGTCGAGTTCCACTTTAAGGACTTCTTCAATCTCGTTTAATTCCTTGTAAATTGAAGAAACACCATCTAAACCAATAGCGATAGAGATCTCCACATCCCGCTTTCCCTTGTGTTCGAATTCAACAGTCACATCAGACGCGCAAGGGTTCTGCTCGATTATCTGTAAAATGAAATTCCGGACCGCTTTCTCGGGAATACTTAAAGGTTT
This sequence comes from Candidatus Omnitrophota bacterium, assembly GCA_015233375.1. GTDB lineage: Bacteria > Omnitrophota > Gorgyraeia > Zapsychrales > Fredricksoniimonadaceae > JABDGZ01. Next base: position 8,376 of record JADFXW010000042.1, read on the forward strand.
GCCGTCTTTTTCGACCTCAATAACGTGGGGCGTTGGCTTGGTCCGTGCAGAAAAGATCAACAAGATAAATCCTAAAACAACAAAAAAAGCCCCCACACCAGCAATAGTCGTCAGAGATTTCGGGGTTGCCATTAATTTGTTATAAAATTCCAAAAGCTTTAAAGATGGCAGACGCCCTAATCCAACAGCCAGAAGCACCAGACCTTCCAGCATGCAGAAACCCGCGGCGACCATCATGAATACTTTAATAAAAAATGATTTCATTTCAACTCCCCCTAACCCCCTCTTTTATCGCTTCGCAAAGAGAGGGGACTACAAATTAAATAATAGGTCCCTGCAAGAAGACGGAAGCTTTAATTTTCCCTGCTTACTGATGACCCTTTTCTCAATGGCCTTGGCCATTTCCTTAAGCTCTTCTTTAATACGACCCACGTCGCTGCCACCCATCTTTATCCGTGCCCCCAAGGACATGACCCTCACCGTCTCAGAAAAAGTCATGGCCTCACAAATCTGATGAATATCTTCTTTAAGAATAGTCTCAATATCAAGGGTGCTCAACTCTTTGGCCAGGCCAGCGTCCTTATCAAGCCGACTGATACCCACCAAAGCGGCATCGTATAAAAAAGAAGACATCTTTTCTTTGAGATACATCATTTGACTTAAGGCTTAATCGGCAAAAACCCTTCCATTTCTCCTTCACCGATAAATATTATACCCTTCTTTTTCCGTAAACCCCGCATATAAACTATCTTCGCGTCTTTTTCTGGCGGGGCCTTGGCCAAAAGGCCCTGGAACTGCTTTAAACTTGTAATATCCTGTGCATTGAATGACAAAAGGACATCACCCTCTTTGAGCCCAGCCTTATCTGCCCATGAGTTACCCATGACACCGGTTATCTTGACCTTGCCGCCACCAACCTGGATCGCCTCAACACCCATTATCTTGATCAAGACCGGCGCATCCTGCCCTTGAGCTATCGGCGGCGCATTGGGCATCACCACCTGCTGCAAGCTGCCTCCATTGGAATAGCCCTGCCTGCTGCCAGGTATCGGGCAATACGCCGCTTGCTTGAACATATCGGACGTTTTTATCTCATGAAACGTGTCCTGTGTGGCATCCTGCACGCTGTTATTGGTAAATAACGCGATAAGGATCATCACTAAAAAAATACCGGCACATATACTAATAATAAGTTCTTTCTTCATAGGGAATCCTGTTCTCCTGTTTTGAAACTTTATCATTAAATTCGAATATCTTCTGACGGATGATTCCTTCGACCTGGGCCATCGCACTTTCACGTATCTTCATGCTGTTGTTAACAAACGCATCCAAATCATCAATGGAACTTAAATAAACCCCTTTTAAGCTTTTGACTTGTGGGTCAATATTACGCGGCATGGAAATATCCACTAAAACAAGCTTGCGGCCTTGACGCATTTCCATGATAGGCTTGAGGGCTTCATTGTCCAGGATATAATGCGGAGCGCCCACCGCGCAAAAACAAACGTCTACCTGGCTTAAAACCTCTTTAATCTCCACAAAAGACGTGGCTGTCCCTTTATATTGATTGGCTAAATGTTGAGCTTTTTCACTGGTACGATTCATCAAATATATTTTCTTAACGCCTAAATCATGAAGATGCTGCAGGGCCATCCCTCCCATTTTACCAGCACCGATGACTAAAACAGATTTGTCCTGTAAATCCCCCGCAATTTTTTCTGCCATCTCAATGGCCGCCCCACTGATAGAAGAACCCCCAAAACCTATCAAGGTCTCATGCTGGGCTTTCTTGCCTGCCCGTATCGCTATATTAGTCAAAATATTAAAGGTGCGCGATAAAGTGCCAAGCCCGCGGGCACGCTCAACCGCGTCTTTGACCTGGCCTAAAATCTGTTTCTCTCCCAAGACCAGGGATTCCAGGCCGCAGGCCACCCTTAATAAATGATCCAGGGCTTGAGATCCCTCATAAACGTAAATATAGGAAGAGTAATCAAAATCAAGGTCAATTTTCTTTATTTTGGCAATTAAAGAAAGAACAAAAAGAGTATCCGCAACACTGCCTGCCCAATTGAAATAAACCTCAAAACGGTTACAGGTTGAAAGCACAAAGCTTTCCGTGACAAGCGGATGGCATTTAAGTTCGCTTAAAAACAAATCCTGTTGGGTTGGGTTTAAATAAAACTTTTCCCGGATCTCAATAGGCGCTGTTTTATGACTTAAACCAATGATAAACATGAAAAAATAATGTCCTTGTATTACACAAAGAATAATTTTATCGCGAGTATAACCAAAATCACCACAAAAAGATAAAGGGTTATTTTTGTATTCAACTTAGGAGCGATCCTCGCCCCTGCTTGCGCGCCGACAATAACACCTACCCCCATCCACATGGCCTCCGCATAACAGACATTACCTAAAAATACGTGCGGCAAAAGCGCTATCCCACAGGTCAAAAGTGTGACAAAATGGCTTGTTGCGGTCGCGACATGCGACGGGTATAACAAAAGAAAAATCAGAATCGGGACCTGGAAAACGCCGCCGCCAATCCCCAAAAACCCGCATAAAAAACCAAGCAAAAGGTTCATCGAGATACCCAATTTGTCATTGACATAAAAATCATACTTAACACCAAAGGCATCAGTGAATTTGACCTGGCGGTGTCCCGAGGCCTTGGCCTCTTTAAGCAGGGCCTCTTTCTGGGCCTTGGTTTTGTCTACCCTGCCCACACTGATAATGGTGTATACAGCCAGGAAAATCAGAAAAACACCAAAGACCTCATTAAAAAAGGTCAAATTGATCAGATGATGCGTAAAACTGGATATGAGCGCACCAGGCATGGCCGCGAGGGTAAATTGAATCCCTCCCTTGTAATCGATCCTTTTTTGGGTCGCATAACCGATACAGCCAGAACCAGCGTTTAAAAAAACAATAAAAAGAGATGTGGCCACAAGAAGTTCATTCTCCCAACCATAAAAGAAGACCAAAAGCGGAAGAATAATGGGACCGCCGCCGATACCAACAATAGTTCCATAACACCCAACCAAAAGGCCTGCCACTAATAAAAGCCACGCCGGCACATCAGCAATAGCCGCGGGAGCCGCTGTTGTGGGCGTGTTGGGCAATGCTGCAAGCATGCCTGCCCCACTGGAAAAAGGGACCTGCAGCGACTGCGGTGAGGGGGCCGTTGTTTTTGACGAGCTTAACATCGCGGCAAAGATTAAGAGCACTATCGCGATGACAAGGCCTATCTTGATGTAGCTCACCCAATTGT
>JADFXW010000043.1 GCA_015233375.1 Candidatus Omnitrophota bacterium
TTTGGTTGAATAAAGATATGAAAATTTAGTGAATCTGGTTGGGGTAGATGATTCCGAAGCGGATCAAATGACCGTGATTGTTTCAAAGATTGAGAATTCTGCCCATGAAAGCAATGTGCATATCGAAAGATAACCCTTGTTGAATTTGAGAAAAATACCGTTCGTCAGGTTCTCACCTCATCGATAAACACTTCGAGTGAAAGCCCATTAACATCTGGTTTTAATCTTACTCAAGAGTTTCAAATAGCCCCCAGTCTTCAGAAGATGTTGCACGACAATAAGATAACAGGAGGGGTTTTTTATATTTCTTTGCCCATGAAGGAGATTATCCTGCGCACCTTTGTCATTCCTATGGCCAAGGAAGAAGAAATTCCTAATATTATCAGGTTTGAATCCAAAAAGTATTTGCCCCTGGATATTCATGGCTTATCTTATGTTTATCATACCGTTCCTTTTTTAGATCAACAGATAAGAAAACTAAAGATCATCTTTTTTGCGGTCCGTAAAGAGGTTTTGGAGCGTTACGAACGTATTTTTCAGCAGATCAATGCGCAGGTGTTTTATTGTGAGCCGTGTATTGTGAGCTTTAGTAAGACCTTGCTTTATAAGAAAATGATAAGTCCGACAGATCATTTTGCTTTTTTGATGTTAGATAGCAATTCAGGGAGCATCTGTTTCTTTGAGAAAGGGATCCCTCAGTTTATTCGTGAGTTTGCCTTTGATATGTTCATGCCGCTCGAAGAAGCGGAGGATTCGTCCGTCACTGTTAATTCAAAGATTATTAATGAGGTGGGCAATTCATTCGATTTTTACGCAAGGCAATTTAATGATGAACCGATAAGCCAAATGCTTGTCTTTACTTCGGTTTCCTGGAAGGGGCTTTTTAGTGCTATTGAGTCAGAGTTGAAAATCAAGGTTGTTAATTTTAGTCCAGGATCCATTGTGGCAACAAACAACTTGAAGGAAGATATGAGTCCGGTTTATGCTATCGGGGCCTGTGTTGATTCCCCAATGGAATCTTTACAAAAATTTAATTTCTTAAGTCATAAATTTCCGCAATCGGTGTTTAGGAAGGGATTAGCGGAGGTTTTTAAATTTTACCGTTCAAGTCTTTTGACCTTGTTGGCCTGTCTTATTGTCTTGGTGGGTTTTCATTTCTATTTAGAACGGGGCTTGCAGTCGGTTATAAAAATAATGGACCAATTAGAATCAAGGCAGGGGACATTCTTGGGAGTTCCGGTTACGGATATACAGGCTGAGGTTAATCGTTATACCAAGAAATTAATTGCTTATAAGGGGATTAGGACAAAAAGTGAAGTGGCCCTTATATTGGTCAGGGTTTCGTCTCATCTGCCCAAGGGGGCTTTGTTAACTCATTTAGACATCAATTATAATGATGATTCAGCGTCCAATCCATTGACTATTGAGATGAAGGGCTATGTGTCAAAAGGTGATCCCAATGAGCACATAGCGGTTGTTAATCAGATATTTTTAGACTTAAAGCATGATAAATATTTAGGCAAGTATGTTCAAAACGTCACCTTAGGATCCTTAAAAGTAGAAAATGTGAATAACAAGCAAACAACAGGTTTTGATATTCTTTGTTCTTGATATGATGACTCCTTGGCAAAAATTGATTGTGCAATTTGATTTAAGAAATATGGACGCTAAGAAATTCGTTGGTATTTTGAAGCGCCGACAAAATGCGTATATCCAGTTCTTGTTCATTGCGGTGGCCCTGATAATGGCGGCTGGTATGATAAAAGGCTACTATGCCCAGGTGCAAAGATTTGGAATCAGCATGAGTTTGGGGCAAGAGAAATTGGATATGATTAAAGCCCGCAATAATGTTTCTGTGGAGTTAAAAAGAATGCTGGAGCTGTCTCCTGGATATCTCAATGAATTTTTCTTGACCAAATTGATTGTTGATTGCGCTAAATTGTATCATATTCATATTCCGTCCCTTTCCCCAGCACAGACGAGAAATATGGGCTTATATGATTTGCTTAATGTTCGTTTTAAAGCGACCTGTGGTGATTTCAAGGATTTATTGTTATTTTTGAGAAAAATTGAAAATGCAAAAATGCCGGTGAGGGTCAACTTCTTCTCAGGAGAAGAAGTCAAAGGTGAAGGCATTGTGTACACCATAGAAATCGGCGGGGTACGGATTCACTCATGAAGAAACTTTTTTATTTGATTATATTATTTTTTATTTGGATATTTCCTCTCCATGCGCAAGAGATGGCTGGGGAGGATAAAGATTTTATTAAATCTCTAGATAATCTAAAGGACCCTTTTGGGGATGGATATCCCAAGCCTCCTGAGATTAAACTTAACCCGGTTATTCCTAAACCACAGAAGCCAGAGGTAGTGGTGTTTCGGCCGAAACCTGTTTTGCCCCCTAAGCCTGTGGAGCGGGCCTTTCCTGCTATGCGCCTTCAAGGTGTTATCGTGGGAGAAGGGATACAGGAAGCGATCATTGATGATCAAGTGGCCCATGTAGGCAGCAGTATTCAAGGGGCTATCGTAGATGAGGTCAATAGGGATGGGGTAAGGTTTCTTTTCGATGGCAAAAGAAAATTTTTAAAGGTTGATTAGTTTTTATTTATCCGCTAATGTAGTTCTTTGGAGGATATATGTTCAAAACTTGTTTAACCATAAGTCTTTGCATTATTTCTTTGGGCTGGGTCATGCCCCAGGTCTGGTCCCAGGACACCACGGGAGTTGACAATTCTCTCGATGCTGGTGTAGTGCATAATATTTTTATTGACGTGAAAGATGCTTCGCTCGTTAATGTGTTAAAAATTATTTCCAGTCAAACGGGTTTGAGTTTTATACAGACCTCTGATGTTGCGGATAAAAAGATTACTGTTTATTTAAATAAGGTGCCGCTGAGTAAGGCTTTGCAGATGATTTTGGACGCCAATGATTTAACTTATGAAATGAACGGCGATGTTTTTGTGGTGAAGGCCAAACAAAAGGGATCAAAAAATTTAATCACCAGGGTTTTTCAACTAAAATATGCCACCGTTTCCGCGTCAAAATTAAATTCAACGATTTCAGTGACCTCTTCTTCCGCAACAAGTGCGTCAACTTCATCTACGTCTACGACGAGTTCAACAGCCAAAGGTGGGACTAATGGTCTTGAGGCAGTCATTATGGAAGCTTTGTCCCCGGATGGCAAGGTGGTGGAAGACACTCGGACCAATAGTTTGATTATTACAGATGTGGAAAATCAGTTTCCGAATATCGAAAGCACTATTGCCAGGATAGATGTGCCCGTGCCGCAGGTGTTGATTGAGGTTGAAATGCTGGATGTATCTAAAAGCACCGCAGATGCCTTAGGGATCACCTATGGCGCAACACCCTTGACCTTTACGGGCGGGTCCATGGTGTCAAACTGGCCCTTTGGTCCAAAATCAGGATTTAGTAATACTAATAACAGTTCTTCTAACGGTAGTAACGGTAGTAACAATAATAGTAATAATGGTTCTTCCAGCACGATAAATACTGGCTGGAATGCTAACGGGATGACTGCGGCATTAAATTTTATAACGAATACCACAGATGCCAGGACCTTGGCAAGCCCCAGGATATTGACTATCAATAACGAGACAGCGCAGATCGAAATTTCAACAGACCAGGCTATTAGTATCTCACAGATAAATAGTTCCACCACCTCAAGCCTGTCTCAGACCTCCTATCAACCGGAAAGGTATAAAACAGGTGTTATCCTTAAGGTAACGCCTCAAGCCAATCTTTTGACGCGGGAAATCACAATGGCTGTTTCTCCCAAGGTCATTGATGTTATTTTATCTCAAGTACAGCCGCCGACAGGATCAAGTGTAGGGGCTATTTATGATCCTGAGACCAGGGGTTCGGATTCGATTTTAAAGCTTAAAGATGGGCAAAGCATGGTGATTGGGGGACTCATGACTAATCAAAAGAATACTGAAGTGACAAAAATGCCTTTTTTAGGGGATCTGCCATTGTTGGGCGGTCTCTTTCGTTCCACCACTAAAATAAAGTCTGAACGCGAGTTGATTATTTTTCTGACCCCCCATATCATTGAAGAAAATAATCAACTGGCCCTTAAAGAGGGCGGACAATTGATTTCCAGTCAGTCGACTTGGGAAATAAAGAAGGACGTTGAACGTGTCCGGACCATTAACGATACTTTAGATATCTACGAAAAAGATTAAGTTATGTCACGTCTTCGAATTGGTGAAATCCTCATTAAGCAAGGCCTCATGACGGAAAGTCAGCTGCAAGAGGCTTTTGAAATCCAGAAAAAACAAAAAGGCAGCCGTATTGGAGAAATCTTGATCCAAATGGGCATTGTCAAAGAAGAGGACTTTACCACAGCTTTGGGGTCTCAGTTGGCATTGCCCTTTGCCAGCTATGTATCAGGTCTCTTAAAGCCCAAGCAAGGCCAGAATCTGGAAAATTTGGTGAGTTATGATTTTGCCAAACGGAATTTAGTTTTACCTTTAAGCAAGAACATGAATTCCTTGACCTGCGCGATATTTGACCCATTAGACTTTTTTGCGATTGATAATTTAAAAATCCTCACAGGATGTGAGTTAAATTTAGTCATTGCCACGAAAACGGATCTCTCTAAGGCCATTGATGAATTTTATGTGACGAATAGGGAAGCAGGCCAAAAGGAGGGTGGGTCGATATTAGATCAGGCCCTCCAGAAAAGTTATGTAGATGGGGAAAGGACCAGTAAGGTTGAAGACAAATCAACCAGTACAGATTCAGAGTTAAGTATAGACCGGTTGATTGCAAAGGCAGGCGAGGCCCCTGTTATTAAGCTTGTAGACCTGCTCATTCGGCAGGCCATTGATGAGCGAGCGAGTGATATTCATATTGAACCTTTTAAAGATAAACTTGAAATACGCTACCGTATAGATGGTGTTTTATATCAAATCCCTCCACCAGCGGCGCATTTGCATCTGCCTATTGTTTCACGTATCAAGATCCTGGCTAAGATGGACATTGCGGAAAAACGTCTGCCTCAGGATGGCGGGCTTTCGGCAAGGCTGGAGGACAGGGTCGTTGATTTGCGTGTTTCTACGATACCAACGGTGTATGGAGAGAAGGTTGTTTTGCGTCTTTTGGATAAGGGAGCGGTGAAATTTGAGTTAGCAGCTCTTGGCTATGAATCCAAACAGCTCGATCAGATACGAAAGGCCTTAAACAGTGCTTATGGGTTGTTTATTATCACGGGGCCAACTGGTTGTGGTAAATCAACGACGTTATATTCTTGCCTCAATGAGGTTTTTGATCCTAGTTTAAATATCCTGACCTGCGAAGATCCGGTGGAGTATAAGCTCGATGGGGTCAACCAGGTGGCTGTGCGTCCTGAAATTGGCTTGACCTTTGCTTCAGCCTTGCGTTCCTTTTTACGTCAAGATCCGGATATTATCATGGTCGGCGAGGTCCGAGATTTGGAAACAGCCCAGATTTGTGTGCGTGCGGCCTTAACCGGCCATTTAGTCTTGTCTTCTTTGCATACCAATGACGCTTGTTCTTCTTTGACACGGTTAATTGATATTGGAGTTCCTCATTATTTGGTGACCCCTTCCTTGACCATGGTCATTTCCCAGCGTTTGGCCCGAAAACTTTGTCCTAATTGTAAAGAACCGTATGAAGCCAATGGCCTGGTCTTGCAGGATTACAAGATAAAGAGTGATTTAATTTATCGTCCTAAGGGCTGTGATGAATGCAATCATACAGGCTATAAGGGGCGCGTGGTCATTTCAGAGGTCATGTCTGTCAATGATACTATTCGAGCATTGATTTCAAAATCCGCTTCTTATAATGAACTTAAAGATGCCGCAAGGCAGAATGGAATGGACACCTTGTTTGAGTCAGGCATGAAAAAAGTAGAGAGTGGTGTGACGAGTGTCGATGAAATCCTGGCGGTGGCAGCTATCCAATAGCGTATGGCCATTTTTTCCTACACAGTCAAAACTCCGGATGGACGCACAAAAACAGATTTTATGCAATCTGATACGGAAGAAGCCTTAATTCAAAGATTGCAGTCTGAAGGTTATTTTATTGTTGATATCCGTCTTGCAGAAGAAAGATTTTCTTTTAAAGTTGAGAAAAAAGAAAAGAAGCAAACATTTGAGCATAATAAAGTTAAAATAGAAGATCTGCTGGTGATGTCCCGCCAACTGGCCACCATGCTCGAAGCAGGCGTTACCATGCTGCGCAGTTTAGACATTATTATTTCCCAGATGCAGAGTAAACAGCTGTATCTTAAGGTCAAGCAAATCCGTGATGATATCGAGCAAGGGACGTCTTTAAGCGCTGCTTTAGCCAAGCATCCAAAGGTTTTTTCCCAATTTTGGGTCAGTTTAGCGGATGTGGGAGAGGCTTCAGGTACCATGCCTGTGGTGCTCAATAAATTAGCCGATCATGTGGAGCGAGAGCTGGCGTTTCGGGCAGCCATTGTCTCAGCCATGATTTATCCGTCCATCCTTTTTGTTGTTTGTAACGGGGCAGTCGTATTCTTTGCCTTATTTGTAGCTCCCAAGTTTGAGAGCATTTATCAAGCCATGCATTATCATTTGCCCATAATTACCCAATGTCTATTGAATTTCTTTTCTTTTATGAGGCATTATCTGTTGCTTTTCTTTTGTTTCTTAGCGGGATTGATTGTTGCATTAAGGATTTATTTCGCAACCACCATGGGACGCCTGCAATTTGAAAAAATTATTTTTGGCCTGCCTGTGGTGGGTAATGTGGTCAAGTTGATTATCATGGAGCGTTTTACCGCCCATATGGCCATATTGATTGAAAGCGGGGTGCCTATTTTATATGCCCTGGAAATCACAGAAAGACTGGTCGATAATAAAACCTGTGGTTTGGTGGTATCCCAGGTCCGTGAAAGTGTCCGGGAAGGTAAGGGGATGGCGGATGCCTTGATTGAAACGGAATTTTTTCCTATGATGGCTATTCAAATGATCAATGTAGGGGAAGAGACGGGTGATCTTGGAAAAATGCTCAAGCATGTGGCCAAATATTATCAGGCAAGTGTTGAATCTTTCATGAAGCGTGTGGAGACCCTGGTTGAACCTTTTATGCTGATTTTTATGGCAGTGGTCATTGGTTTTATAGTGGTGGCTATTTTCATGCCATTATTCAAAATAGGGCAAGCAGGAATACGTTAAAATAATTTTATACCATAGGAAATTCATTTTCCCCCTCTTTGCGAAGCGATTAAAGAGGGGGTTAGGGGGAGTTCTTTTTAAAGTTCAAAAAAAACAATTTAGGGTTGACTTTACCAGGGACGATACCTATACTAAATGTTAACATAGTCGCTATTTGAAGCCAGTGGTCTTATAAAGTGAAGGCAATTATTATAGAGTAACTTAATTTTACAAAGGAGATGTTATGACAAAGAAACTTACGCAAAGCGGTTTTACCTTAATTGAAATCATTGTCGTCCTTATTATCGTGGGTGTTTTAGCAGCTATTGCGTTGCCAAATCTTTTTAATAATGTCCAAAGGGCACAGGCAGGGGAAGCTATCGCAGCGCTTGGTGTAGATAAATCCATGGTCGAAGGTTGTATCATGGGCCATGCGAGTGCAGCGGGTGACGCTTGCGCTTCTATGGCATTTACGGATACCCCTAATTTTAAATATGCCTTTGCACCTGCTCCTACTAATGCAAATCAGGGCGGCAATTATGTGATTACAGCAACGGCAACTGATACTGGAAATACTGTGTCTTTAACAAAAAATTACACTACTGGTGCATTGACCTGTAGTGGTGGCGGGGCATTTAAAGGTGTTTGTTAGTGATATTGTTGTTAACCAAAAGGCAGGGTCAGAAATGATCCTGCCTTTTTTATAGCTCATGGACCCCAAGGGTTTTAGTTTAATAGAGCTTGTGATTGTCCTGATTATTATTGGGCTTTTAGCAGCCATTGCCCTGCCTGCCTATAGGGTGAGCATTGAACAATCCAATGCCCAAACCGCCCAGAATAATTTATTGTCTATTTCAGCGGCCCAAGAACAATTTTACGACACGCATAACTTTTATTGCATAAAAGATTCAGATCCTTCTTGTGCTAATTATGTTGATTTGAATCATAATTTACAGCTGCATATTGCTTCGAATGATCCGTTTCAATATAGTTGTTCAGACACAGCCGAAAATATAAAATATAATTGCACCGCGTCAGATGGCACAGACACCTTGACGCTGGATACTAATAATCCTCAAATGATGATACAATGCGCGAGCGCTAACAGGAATAATTGTCCGTCGAATTTACAGTGAGCGAAGATGAATAAATATTCAATGAACCCAGTGTATTACCAATTGTCATCCCCGGGTCTATTGTCATTCCCGCGAAAGCGGGAATCCAGTACAAGAAGTTGTCGTACAATGCGAACCCATAAAGGTTTTACCCTCATGGAATTGGTTGTTGTCTTGATCATCATGGGTGTGGTGGTGGGTTTGTGTATGCCTAATTTCATGGGTCCTAACGAACAAGCACGGGCGATACTTGCACAGAATAATTTGATGGCTATTTATGCCGCCCAGCAGAATTTTAATAATGACCAAGGGGGGAATAATAATTTTTGTATTACAGACTGCAATTCTTTAAGTAATATTAATCATAATTTGGGGCTTAATATCCCGGATGATGGGACGTATGTCTATTCTTGTGGGTCTATCACTGATAGGCTGGGCCAATCTCAACCTGCATGTACAGCCACAAGGCACAATGGGCCATCAGCTTTTTCAATAACAGTTCAAATCAGCGCTCCTATTCAAGTCAAAGGATTGTCGGGTTCTATTGACTCATCTAGCGAGCAGATTCAAAAACAGTACCAATATGCGTATCAGTACCCTAACCCCAATCCATTTTGTACCCCTTCAAATTCTCCGTGGTGTCCGTCTTGTAATGCGAATAATTGTGTTTTACCCCCTTAAAATTCTGCCTCTTTGCCCTGGCCAAAGACGGGGCGAATAAAGAGGGTTTGGGGGAGTTCAAGAAAGGAGTCTTGTATGCGCCATAAAAAAATTTACGGTTGGATACCAGATAGGCCGGATCATAGGGATTATTTGTATCGCAGTATTTTGCTTAAAGTCAAATTGCCTTCTGAAGTAAATTTACGAAAGGGATGTTCTGCTGTAGAGAATCAGGGCCGATTGGGCAGTTGTACTGCCAATGCCTTGGCGGGGCATTTACAATTCTTGGAGAATATGAACCATGAAGCCTATTGGGACGTAAGCCGTCTTTTTATTTATTATAATGAACGCGCTCTTGAGGGTACTGTGGATTATGATGCTGGAGCCATGCTTCGTGATGGTATTAAGGCCCTGGCCAAAGATGGGGTATGTAAAGAAACAAGTTGGCCTTATGATATTGAAAAATTTACCTGTAAGCCGCCTGTTAAATGTTATCAAGAGGCTTTGAAAAGGCGTATCAGCAGTTATCATCGTTTACAAACGCTAGACGAGATGCTCAATTGCCTGGCAGAAGGGTTTCCATTTGTTTTTGGGTTTACGGTGTATGAAAGTTTTGAGACTTTAAAGGTGGCACGGACCGGTATTGTGCCCATGCCTAAGAAGTCAGAAAGGGTTTTAGGGGGCCATGCGGTCATGGCTGCAGGATACTCTCAAAAGACGAAACGCCTTATTGTCCGTAATTCCTGGGGTCAGGAGTGGGGACAGGGCGGTTATTTTACGATGCCGTATGCCTATCTAGAAGCCTTGGCCAACGATTTCTGGACAATCCGTCAATAATTTCTTGTTGCGTCGACTATGCGGGGCGAAGTCTTGGTCTATTTCTTGACGTCTACGGCGGGTATGAATATATCCTTTTTGCTAAAATCCTCAGGTTATCACGACAACCGTGGCGTCCCTTCTTGAGGCGAAGTCGATGAGTCGTAAGCCCATGCCACGTTTCGGATTTTTTACGCAAAAAGGATATATTCACACCCGCCTCCAACGAGAATTTGGATGGTTGCCATAACGGTTTTAAATGAGTAAATCATGCTTAGGATGGAGGGGCAGGTATTATGTTTTCGGAACAATCAGGGATTTTTGGCCAAATGTTTGCGAGGATTTACAATAAATTTTTTCCAAATATACTAAGGATGCTTTAGAAAAAATTTATTGTAAACCGAAGCAAACGGCCAAAATATCCCGTTCAGAAAACATAATACCTGCCCCTCCATCCCACGCACGAAGTAAGGAAGGATTGATGTCCTTGAATTATTTAAAAGTTTTTTTTATTTTCTTTGCTTTCGGCATCCTCATTTATTTTAATAGCCTCAACAGTCAGTTCCTTCTGGATGATTATTTCTTTTTACAACATCCTGTTTTAAGTCAGGCCCAATATATGGGAAGCCAATGGAGGCTTGATGCCATTCAAGGTTTAGGGATGGACAAGCACGGGGCTCTTTCTTATTATCGTCCTTTGGCGCACATGTTTTATGATGTTTTGTATCCTTTTTTTAAAAGTCATTTCTGGCAGTACCATCTATTAAATCTTTTTTTGTTGGTTCTTGCTGTATCGCTCATATATCTGCTGCTTGTCAAGGTCTCGAATCCTTTCCTGGCATTCTTAGCAGGTCTTTTTTATCTGGTTCATCCTGTCAATGGGATTATTGTTAACTATATTTCCGCTGGAGTTTTTGCTTTAGAGGTGATTTGTATTTTATGTGCTATTTTATTTCTTTGTCGAGCCTTAGAAATACCTGGGAATAGATGGGCTTATGGCGCAAGTGTGTTGTTTTGTGTTTTATCTTTGTTTTGGCATGAAAGCGGGATAATGGTCCCTTGCTATGCGGCTGCGTTTATTTTGTTATGTCAGTCTGGGGATTATCAGAAGAAAACGGTTTATCTTTCCCCGTTGTTCTTTATCGCTTTTTTTTATTTTATTTTCAGGTTTATTTTATATCCAACAGAGGGACATTTATTTGGGCAGGGGCTTTTTTCTTTTTCGTCTGTTGGCCTTCATTTAGCAGGTTTATTTCAGGTCTTTTTTTGGTATCTATCCCGGTTATTTTATCCCGTGGGCATTGTGCTTCAGTGGAGTCCAGCCATGCCTCAAGCAAATGTATGGTGGAATAGTCTGGGAGCAGTTTTATTAGTAGCGTTGTTTTTTATGTTATGGATTAAGTGTCGTCAGGATAAAATTTACCGTTTGGGTCTTGCATGGTTTTTTATTGGTTTTATTTGTGCGTGTGGGGCTGTGTTCAGGCGCTCTGCGATGGGGGTATATATTGAGCCGCACTGGTTTGTCTTTTCTTCCATAGGTTTTTTTATATTGGTCGCTCGATTTTTTGATGAAATGACAGGCCGTATGAAATCATACGGTTTTATTCTTGTATTAATGGTTGT
>JADFXW010000044.1:0-3443 GCA_015233375.1 Candidatus Omnitrophota bacterium
AATCCAAAAAGTAAAATCTTTTAGATTGTCCGCCACAACCATTTTCAAAAAATAACCTGTAACAAGATTTTTAAAAGACTTTTCCCATGGGATGTCTAGGAATTTTTTGTGACCAATTTGGGGCAAAAAATGATGCGCTTTCACAATGGGGCCTGAAATTAATTGAGGGAAAAACGACTTAAAAAATAAGACATTTTGGGCATGCTCACAGAAAGATTTCTTGATAACATCCCTACAATTCATATTCTTTCCAAGAAAACAATCCACCACTAAACTCACTCCTTGAAAAGTAAAAAACGATATCCCTATGGGCAATGGAATTGTTAATAAAAACTGACCTAATGAGCTTTGCGCTAAAAGAAACGTCCTCGATAATAACGGGCTGTATTTAAAAAAGATCAATAGTGACAAATTTAAAACAACGCCTAAAACAGCAAAAACTTTCTTATATTTTAAATGGCCGTAAACAACATAGTAGGTCGTTATGATGTTAATCCCTGCAGAAACCAGCAATAAAAAAACCAATACAGGCTGGTTGTACGCATAAAATACCAAGCTTCCTATGATTAATATGAGAATTTGATGCTTTGATAAAGCCGGTGAATAGTATAAAAAGAAAACTATTAAAAAAAAGACGATAAATTCAAAACTGTTAAACAACATCGCGATTTATGCCCCAATCATGCTTCGTTGATTTGAATACTTTCCATATACAAAAACGGTTTCCCCCATCACAAAATATTAAGGAAAATTCCCGCCCGAAGCATACGTGTCTGCGTCCACTTTTTTCAAATCTGATTTTTTAAATTTATTTTTAAGCTTTACATAGCTTTGCTCTCCGAGAAATGCTATATAAATTTTCTTGAACCAAAGCCTAAGGTGGGCCGCTACGTTCATCTGTACATCTCGAAACAATGAAATATAAATGACCTTTCTTAAACAATTCTTATCATCTATGGGCCTATCAAAACCTAATTTTTCAAAACACATGTTCCTTATAGCTGGCGTGATTTGAATGTCTTTAAAAGAAGAAAAATTAAAAAAATCGGCGGCCTCTTTATATCCTGGCCTTACATTAATACTATAAATCCCTGATGGACGATACGTGTCACCACCCGTATTATTAAATAAGGCCTCATCTCCGTATAAAAAAAATGGCACGCCCATCTCTACGGCAAAATAAGCGTAAGAACCCAGCATATTGCTTGTGACGTATTTATATTGCCTCAAAATTTCATAAAAATTCTTGAGAAATTCAGGATCAACCAAATGCCCAGAGGTGACAACGGGTATCTTTTTCTTAAGGAAAATCTCATGGCTCTTATTCAAGATATCCTTCCAATACAAACAAACAGTGACAGGCTGAAACTCCTGTGGAAGCGCCAAAAGTTGATCCGCATATCTATCCCAATTATAGACAACATCAGCCATATGGGTAGAGTGCAGCGGGAAAGAAACTGTGCCTAGAGCCCTCGGAGAACTCTCAATTTTATTTTCCCGCCGATAATGGACAAAATGAGAACCCATCACATAAGCAGACCTTCCATGTTGCAATAACATTTTCCTCTGCGCCTCTCTGGTCACGAAGGAAGGAAGTTTGTGTTCTAATTGATATTGCCTTGGATTATCGTACTCTCTAGGAGCATGATCCACTAAGACCTTGATTGGTATAAATGCAGGAATACCCAAAAATCTTCTAAGATACGGGCCTGCCCCATAATACATATCTTCTGTCGGGGCGGGGTATTTCTTCTGAAAGAAATTGATTCTTTCTATTGCTTCATGGATATCCTGCATATCAGGCTCCTTCCTAAGTCTAATTGGTTTTTACCCCGCAGACTAAAGGTTCTCCTTTGGTAATCATCCGTTTTCTATGGTCACAGGCCGTGCACATGGGAATCTTATGCGACTCTCCATTTTTATGCAAGGTTCGATATGTTTCCAAGAGTTTCCCTTTCCAAATGTTCTCTAAAGAATCTTTGTGAATATTACCTACAACTCCCAATTTTTCCCTCCCTGCCTTGACCGCACGACAACATGGAACCACGTCCCCATCCGCTAACACCACAAGGCGCTGCCATAACTGCTGGCAAGCAAATTCAGGAAGAGGTGTTGCATCATCACTGCTACCAGACCAATCTAACATATCTTCAGTCGCTACCTGATCCGCAATCTTTTGCCAAAAATTCAAATATTCTTCTTTTTGAAAATAATTGCGCGGCGTTTCGACCATCTGAACCCGTACAATGGGTTTCTGGGACCCAACTTCTTTTTTGATTTCTTGAAGACGCTTAATGTTCTGTAAAACTTTCTCGAAAGAAGCTCCTATACGCACACTTTCATAAACTTCCTTTGTGCAACCATCAACAGAACAAATAATCTTATCTAAGCCCGCTTTAATAAGTTTCCTCGAACGCGCTTCTGTAAGAAGTGTTGCATTAGAATTCATCATTACCTCTAAAATCCCATGATCTTTAGCATATTTCACTTTTTCTTCCAGCAAGGGATCAAGAAGAGGCTCCCCGCGATATTGCATCTTTATTGAACACAAACCTTTGGCAACCCCCTCATCAATACATTGACGAAAATCTTTCATATCAATCATTACGGGATCAGGCTTTGAATACGCCTGAAAACACATAAAACATTTCAAATTACAGGTCGTATTATTTTCTATATCAATATGAATGGGAAAATCCCCAACAATAAAATTCTTAGGATTCTCATTCCATTTACGTCGATATTCGATATATTCAGGCGACACATTTTCTTTCTTTGAGGTAAGCAAATGAAATACGACATCTACCATGACTTTGGACATTCGGATCTCCTTTGATGATGTTTCTTTGACCAATAAACTTATCCAATACAAACATTTTTTCTTGTCCTACTAGATTTCTCTGCGGCAAGAATTACCTTCATGGTATGAATACCATCAGCTAATGCAACCTTTGGTTTTTTGTTGTTTTTCACGCACTCGATAAAGTGTTTTGTTTCATAAGTATACATCTCATTAGCGTCCTTCTTAAAAGACCACTTCTCTGTACGCTTATCTTTCGCATGATAAACCTCAACACTATAATCATAAAAATTCCAGAAAATGTTACCTTCTGTCCCTTTGATTTCCAAGAATTTCTTGTGGTTGCGGCCAAACATGTCTGAATGGATAGTGCCAGGGACCCCTGACTTAAACCGCACCATCATTTCTGCCATATCATCGGCATCTACCTGCAAATCGCTAAAACGATCATTGATGCAGTAAACCTCTTTAATCTCCCCTAAAATATAGTGCGCCAGATCAATAATATGGCTCTGATCTAAAATCGATCCCCCACCTAAAGATTTTTTCGCCATATAAAAAGACCTGTAATCTTCCCATGGATGCCAGTCTGGCAGATATTCGCTAAACTCACCATGAAAATACAAGGGACGACCAATGACCT
>JADFXW010000044.1:3454-11382 GCA_015233375.1 Candidatus Omnitrophota bacterium
AAGCTCTTTGAGTTTTCGAATAGAAGGAGCAAAACGAAAAATGTAGGCAACCATGACTTGAAGCCGGTTGTCTTTGACAATCTTTGCCAAAGTGTCCACCCCTTTAAGGGTTGCGGAAAGCGGCTTTTCTATCAAAAGATGGGTCTTTCTCTTGGCCAGCCACAGGGCATGATCGATATGCATCGACGTCGGAGAACAGATGATTGCGGCATCATAGTTGTCTTTTGCTGAATCTTCGATCCTCGCATAAACTTGGGACATCCCAAACCTTGCCTTTGTTTCTTGACGGCGATCTTCCCGTGGGTCTACCCCTCCGATGTCCGCAGGGGCAATACCCTCCGCTATCAAATTCATGATATGCCTTTTACCTATAGAACCCAAACCCATAACTAAAAATTTCATAGATCCCCTTCCTTTTTCATTAAATGATCCTGTACATAAATTTAACGCCTTTACGGAGAACTTTAAGAAAACTCCCCCTTTCCCCCTCTTTAAAAAAGAGGGGGTAATGATTTTCTTTCCCTCTTTAATCGCTTCGCAAAGAGGGGGAAAAAGAATTATGATCGTGGTCATAACTAAAAACCATAACACCCGCCTCACCCGATGGGTTTGATGCCGCGACCCCTAGCTTTTGCAACAGCTTTAAATCAAGGCGTCCGGTCAACCATTTCCTTTGACCAATCGCGGACACCGGCTGTTGTTCAAAAACATCCTGACCTCTCGTGCAAACAAAAGGCGCTTGGCCAAAAATAGGTTCTTCGCCTAATATCAAAATCCGGTTGTCTCCATACACACTCACCTTAAATCTTGGGAGAGTCCCCACATCAAGCCCCAAACATTTTTGGGCCGCTTCTTTAGCGTTCGTATAAAACCATGGCACCTCTCGAAACTCATCAGAAATCTGCTTGATGCGTAAACACACATTCTTGATTTTATCAATAACAGAATCCCTGCGATCATGTTCAAAGAATGCCAGCACGGTATCCTTTCCTGCCTGGGCTTCTCGAAATGCCTGTCGAATATCTTCATCCCTTAACTGATGCACCGGTGAATCAAGGTCTGGACAACGGAACATCCATCTTTTCTGATCTCCAAGAGCTTGATAATCATCAGCGGAAGGATGATAAGGCCTCCAACTTAAAGAAGCCCTGCTCCAGTCGCAAATATCTCCAAGCCTTTTGCCATCAGACTCTATTTGGTCCCAATTGACCTGACCGCTATTATTCGAAAAATCAAAAGGAATCCATTGTTCAATCCAATTAGAAAGATCATCATCCTCAATCCGCCCTCCTGCCCTGAAACACGCGGGAAAAAAATTTCTCTCGATCACAAGACGGGACAAAATATTGTAATATTCCGTGCAATGGGTCCAATCACGGCACCACTCATTACCAATGCCGCTGACGGCCGGATGATGATAATGCCAATAAATTCCATCCTCATTATCCTGAAAATTCATGCCATGCTGCTTTAGATAATGATCAAAAACAGCATGATAGCCCATCGCTCGTTTAAAAGGGTTCGTTTTAAACCCTGTTAAATGTAAAATAAACCAACTATAAACAAGTCCTCTGCCTTGCGAATCAAGGGTTGTCATCCGAAAATCCTTGGGCTTTAGTCTCTCAACCAAAGCATCAACCCGATCCCAAGAATTTAAAATCTCTGGTTTTCGCGCATCATCAATCGGCCCCTCTGTATCAATCGCACAAACAACAAAAACACGTCCTTGAGTCACCATATTTATTTCTTTCGATAAATAGACACAAACTTATACCCCATATGATTCCGTTCAATAATATCTTCTAACAACTTCTTATCTTTTAAAGAAAAAAGATCCTCTTCTTTTTTAGGCAAATACGGGTCGTCAAAAGAAAGGTAATTCTCAATCGGCCCGATTTCTGAAATCAGCGAATACCTGACCTTCAAATTAAACCCCTTGTTCAAGACAAGACGATCAAGGCTTTGAGGGGTGAACGAATGGCATCTGTTAAAAATGAAACCAACACACTTTTCTCGAAGAGTCCGCATCACTAAACTATGCGCGTTACCGCCTATAAAAATCAACAAAAGCCCTCGAGGCTTCAAAAGGCTGACTGCTTTTCTTATCGCTAATTGAACATTCTTGTTGTATTCAAGAGAGGCCCAAAATGTAATGATATCAAATAATGACAGACTTTCAAAAGCCTCAAAACTGCCCGTAAAAATATCAACGCCAAATTTCTTTTCAGAAAAATCCGCCGCCTTCACAGAAGGCTCAATACCCATCACCTCAAAACCTCTTTGGCGGGCCATATTCAAAAAAATCCCCGCTCCACTCCCAACATCCAAAAGCTTGGGGCTATGGCCAATTCGCAATTTAGAAAGCCACTGAAAAGCATGTTCATATTTCTTCTCATCCTCACGGCACTGTTCTTTGCTTAACACCTTCTTGGACCACACGGACCAGGCCTTTGATTTTAAAAAATGATCCTCCAAAAACGCTTGCTTAGGCTGCGGATTAATAAAAACGAGTGAACACGAAGGACACTGAACAAACGACAGCCCCTTCTTTACAAAAAGAACCTGGTTTTTCCGGGCACCACATACAGGGCATGAAACTTTCTCTACAAGCTCATCAAAAACAAACCCTGTTTTAGGACAACGCATCTGGTCCCATTCCCGGTCAAGAATCTCAAAATGCAAATTTTTTGCTGTTTTCATCGATGGCTCGCTTCAACCGCCGTAATCACCACATCAACGACTTTCTGCATTTGTTTCTTCGTCATTTTAGGCCAACAGGGAATGTCCACGAATGAGGCAAAAATAGCTTCACTTGCAGGAAAATCACCGTCCTTATACCCAAATTTCTCCCGGTAAATTGGCTGCAATGGAATCAGCGGAAAACTAAGCCTTGAATCAACACCATCTTCCTTCATTCTTTGAATCACGGCATCACGGTCCACATTCTTCGCAAAGGTCAAACAATACATATACCAACTGTGGCGTGTCACATAATCTGGCACATAGGGCACCTGAATCAACGGATGTGAGGCAAAAGCCTTATGATAAAAATCAGCCACGCGGTTTTTCTCTTCCATAATCCATTCCACCCGTCGTAACTGTTCAATACCAAAAGCAGCCACCATGTCCGTCATGCGGTAATTATGACCTATCATCACATGCTTGTAACGCTCGCTCTGGCCTTGATTGCGGACAATGCGAACAATACGGTTAATTTCAGGGTCATTGGTTGATATAAGCCCCCCTTCGCCTGTCGTAATATTTTTATTAGCAAAGAAACTGAAACTGTGGACCTCACACTGGCTTGCCACCTGACGCCCTTTATAAAGAGCCCCAAATGATTCCGCGCTATCACTCACTATAGGGATTCGATGTTTTTGAGCAACGGCCTTTATCGCATCAAAATCAACCGGCATTCCTTTAAGATCAACGGTCATTATCGCCCGTGTGCGCGGGGTAATATTCCTCTCTATCTCGTCTGCCGTCACATTAAAAGTTTTGGCATCTTCCTGGCAAAATTTTGGAATAGCTCCACAATATAAAACAGCATTGGCAGAACTAATATAAGATAATGTAGGGACAAGAACTTCATCGTTCTCTTTAACGCCAACGGCAAGAAGACTTGCATGCAAAGTAGCAGTGCCATTGTTAAAAGCAACCGCATACTTAGTCCCCAAATAATCAGCAGCCATGGCTTCAAACTCTTCAACCTTCTTGCCCATGCTGATCCACCCCGAACGGATCACCTCATAAACAGCTTTGGCTTCTTCAGGGCCGATAAAAGTATTCGCTATAGGAATAAAATCTTTTGTTTGATTAGACTTTTTTGTCTTTGTCATGCAATAACCTTTCTTTATACCACTCAACGGTTCTTCTTAAGCCTTCATCTAAAGAAATTTTTGGATTATACCCTAAGGTCTTAAGCCTTGAGATGTCTGGGCAACGACGAGGAGTCCCTCCGGCCATCAGTGGAGATGTTTGAAGATGCACTTTAATGCCTAAAATAGCAGCTATTTTAGAAACAAGATCCAGGATAGAGACCTCCTCATCCTTGCCTAAATGATAGATATTGCCATCTTGACCTTTCTGTGCGCACAAAAGGATCCCTTCAACCGCATCCTCAATAAAACAAAAAGCCCTTGTTTCCTTCCCGCTTCCTTGAATCACAATCTCAGCCTCTTTCTTTCTAAATTGATCAGAGGCTTCACCTATTTTCCGCAACAACTGAGGGACCACATGTTCCCAACCCATGCATGGTCCATAAATATTATGTGGACGGAAAATTATCCTGCGCATGGAAGAACCCTGGGTATAATGCAAGGTCAACAGCTCACCAATCAATTTCCCGCCGGCGTAAGAATACCGGGAATTTAAAGGATCAGGAATAGACATCGAGACTGATTCCGGCGTTGGAATGATTGTTGGTGTTTGATAAACCTCTGAAGAAGAGGCAAAAATAAAATTAGATACCCCCTGTTCTATCGCGGCATCAAGAATATTCATTGTCCCGCGTACCCCCACATCTAAAACAAGTTTAGGCTGTTTATAAAAATGTTCAGTGCCATTAACAAAAGCCAGATGATAAACCGTTTTAATGCCATCCACAGCACGTCGAACAACATTAATATCACGGATATCTCCCTGTATTAATTCAACACAACCCGATATGTCAGCCAAATTGGAAATACTTCCTCGAAAATCATTATCAAAGACACGGACTTTTCCATAACGAGACACCAGGCCGCGGACCAGATACGCCCCAATAAAACCAGTCCCTCCGGTAACAAGGACATCAGTCATTGCCAACACCCCCATAAACTATTCCTTCAATACGTTTCATGTCTAAAGGCTCAAATATATGCCACGTGTCTATAAATACGCCTGGCTTACTCATCAAAGCTGTTAATGAAAACACATCCATGTCTTGATAGCTGTAATGATTATTTAAAACAACCACCGCATCTGCATGGGTAAACCCTTGCTTCAAGGAAACCGGTCTTATCCCTAACGCACGAATAGCCTTATCTTCCACAACGGCATCATAAACGCATACGTTTTTCTTAAAAGGCAGCTCATTTAGAAACCACACTGATGTTGAATCCCTCAAGTCTGAAGTCTCAGGAGCTCCTTTAAATGCCATGCCGATCAAAAAGATTTTGGCAGATTTGATGTCCTTACCCACAGACTGTAACAGACGAGCCAACTTTTCTTTCAATAAATGAGGCCCTCGTTCATTGATGATCCTGGCATGTTTAACCAATGATGAATCCATTTTTTTAGCCGCAAAAGCTTCTCTTAAGATATACGGATCCTTTGACAAGCAAGCGCCTCCAACGCCAGGCGATGGTTTAGGAACAAAATTTCGATGATATCCATGATTAACAGCATCCACTATCTTACAAAAATCCAGTCCAAAACTTTCAGCCAATGGCGCCATTTGATTGGCAAAGGCAAATACATGATCCCGAAAACAATTATCCACCAGTTTACACATTTCTGCAGATTCCAGGGTTTCAACATCAATGACCGAATGCGTCAAACAATTAAAAAGTCGTGCCGCTATTTCTTTGGACCTTTGATCATAGCCACCCACAATTTGGGGGTTCGAACGAAGTTCTTTAAGCGCTTGCCCTTCCGTTGTCCTTTCAGGAGCATAAGCCAAATAAAAATCACGGCCCACGCGCAATCCCGATTCCTTTTCTAATATTGGCAATGCCTTATGACGGCAAAAACCCAACGGAAGGGTCGAACGAAAGATCACAATATCTCCTGAGTCAATCATCTTTGCGATCTGTTTTGTGGCCCTCATAGCGTATTCCAGATTAGGCTTCATCTGTGGCTTTAAAATAGGGGTCCCCACAGTGATAATATAAATACTTCCTCTCGCCTCCTCTAAATTAGACACAAAACGCAGGTTCCGTCCTGACAGAAGTGTGAGGTATTTTTGAAGCCCCTTCTCATAAAAATGACTGTGCCCTTTTCGAAGTTCCTTTAATAAATTTTCATTCACATCATAGCCCGTTACCTCAAAACCCGCATCAGACAAAACCACGGAAAGGGTTAGGCCTACATAACCCATGCCAAGAATGGTGACCTTTCTTTTTTTAATATCAACAAATTCCTCTTTTTCCTTAAAAGAATAAAAGCCAACGACTTTCCGTTCGTGGTCAATCACAGGCAACACACTCACCCTGCTTGTAATATGCCGCATGGCCTCGTTAAAATTACACTGACTTGTCACATAGTCAGCATCCCGCCGCACAAAGGAATTAATCAAGTCCCCAACCTTTGCCCCTCTTAATAAAGCTCGACGAATGTCCCCGTCATTAATCACCCCTACAAAACGATCTTGACCATCAATACAGATGAGTAAACGTTCTTTGCTCTCCTCAAGTTGCTCAAGCGCCTTGTATATAGATTTCCCTAAAGAAATAAGAATCCTATCCGCTTTTCTCAAAAGACCCCCTCCATTTCGTTCACCATCAGTTCGTAATTTTTCTTAAGCTCATCCGGCTCCAACCCCCTGGACTCAAGACTGAATCTCGTCCCTTTTCCAGATAAAACAGGACCTGTGCCGATAAATTTACCTAAACACTTAAGCTGCCAAGAACCTTTTTCAATAACGCGATGCAAATCCTCAAGGCCATCATTCTCTGATAAATGGACCTCGTAAATCTTTGGTCCATAGGCATCGACCACCTGATCCAAGAACTCATCAGGATTAAACCCTAAAATGTGAGCAGCGACCTTTAAATGCCCTAAATCAATCAAAAGCCCTAAATCAGAATTCTTTATCCAAGGGATTTCCATGATTCGTTGAATGTCCTCAAAACTACAACACGTCGATGGATTAGGCCCTCGCCTTGGCGGAAATAAATTTTCCAAACCGATCAATACACCCGTAGAATCAAACTCTTTAAAAAATCGTTGATAATTAAGGAAAAATATTTTTTCTGCCTCTTGTTGATTCAACCATGTTTTTTGCCCTGGAAAATCAAACATCCCATCACTTTTGGTTACAGCATCCGCCAGATAGCCTGCGTGAAAACAATACAAATCAACGCCTGTCACTTTTGCCAGTTTTATGGCCTGGGCCATCAATCCTTGTGTCTGGTTTTGTATGAATGCATTAGAAGACATTACATTTAACACAAAATCTTGTTTGGGCCGTGGGAAATAATTATGAAAAATAAATCTCATGTTTCGAGCCTGGAACTGCTTTATCAAACCCGCCAGATCCTCAAAAGATATCCAATCGTGAGCACCACTGATTTCAACACGGCTAATGCCTAAATATTGATATATCTCTAAAACCTTGCGCAAATCTCGCTTATCACTCAAACAGGCTGTTGATACATAGAGCCTTTCAGCTAAGCTTGCCATCCAGCCTCCTGATGATTTTTGCAGGAACGCCTGCCACAACGACCTTTTCTTCTAAAAAACTCTGAAGAACAACAGCTCCTGCTCCAACCACAATACCTTTGCCTAACTCAATACCTTCTATTAAAGTCGAATTAATGCCCAAAAAGCACTCTCTTGAAATATGGCAATTGCCTCCCGTAGCACAGGCCGGAGAAACATAAGAATGCGCGCCTATTCTCGTCTGATGTTCAATCACTGATGCGGAATACACACACACATTCTCTTCCAGTTTAACCCCACTTCCTAAAATAACACCAGGGAAAATAATACACCCTTCTAAAATTTCTGCGGTTGAACTTACTATCGCAGAAGGATGCACATAAGATAAAAAGCAATACCCGCGTTCTTTAAAAAATTGAAACACCCTGGCCCGTGTCTTAATATCAATACCAATTCCCATGACCAATTGAACATCCTGTGGACTCATTCGAGACAAAGCCTTTTGATCATCTCCTAAATAATTAAGACCAAGGGACGTCTTTTGACAATCAATGTATCCTAAAATA
>JADFXW010000045.1 GCA_015233375.1 Candidatus Omnitrophota bacterium
GGTTCTTTCGTGTTTAGGGCGAAAATCGTGGGCTTAAAAGTCCGCAGTGCTGATGAATCTTTAATAAAAAGTAGCGGACATTTCTGTAGCCATAGGCCATTCGCTTTAAACGTTTAATCTTGTTATTGATTCCTTCAGAGATCGCTGAGCTTATCCGTCTTTTAAACCAATTCAATATGTAGCGAGCTTTATTCCTAAACTTCTCGGCTAAGATCACAAACGCCTGAATCCCACTCGCGGCGGCCTGTGCAAACCATTCATTAAGGCATTCTTCCGCCGATGTTTCATCTTGCATGGTATAGACCAACAAAAAGCTTTCTTTAAGAAGCATTGCCTTATAAATCGATTCATTAAGCGAACATAGCCGGTCAAGGCGTTCTTTTTGGTTGCCCGTCAGGTTTCCTTTGTTCTTTAAAAGAATAAACCGTTGCTTACAATCCATCATTTCAATCAAATCTGATCGCTCTTCTTTACGGGCTTTGCGTAATTCCAATTTGCGCACGGTATCTACCGTTGTGTTAAGCCTTTGTACCACATGGAACTTGTCATAAACAATCAGAGCATTAGGCGCATTCTTTGCCGTCGATGATATGTAAGTCATCGCGCCATCAAGAGCAACTGATTCTATCTTCGTCGAATTATCTTTCCCAATATTTCCGTAATATTTATCAAGTACTTCGGCGGTTCGGCCCTTCTCATTCCAAATGACCTTCCGCCTATCCACATCAATCACATTGGTCAAATACTGATAATATTTACGCCAGGCAACCTCATCCACGCTCATGTTCTTACATGTTGGGGTTGGATTAAGCACCTTCCCTGCCAATCCTTCCAGTATTTCGAGATCGATTCGGTAAATCTTCTCGTCGTCAAACCCAAGATACCAGCCAGCTTCGGTATTCGTCGTGATTGACGTTAACCGATAAACATCTTGAGCCAGCCTGTTTGTTACCCTTGCTCTCGGTTTGACCCAATCAATATGCTCAACATGCAATTTGCCGTCTTGTGGGCAACGCATCCGTCTTTTTGTAACAATTAACCGAACCCGTTTATCCAGAATTTTTAAATCATCGACGGTAACATATTTTAGGCTATTAATCTTGCCAATATGCACTTCTCCGCACTTGCTACAGACAAACTCTTTGCGCTTATAAGGCTCAACGCAAATGAGCAACCTAACTAAATCATCTTTGATATCTGTTATTTTGTATTCTGGCAAGCTCAAGGCCTGCGTGATACTATATTCTCGCATCGATCGCCTCCTGATAAGTTTAGTTCTTCCAAACAAACTCTATCAGTTTTTACTGGCGGTCGATGTTTTTTTATTTCCCTCCAAGTATCAATGGCTTACAACAAAACCTTCGCCCTTAGTACGAATGAATCAAATTTGTCGAAGTCAGGTGAGATTTGCTCATCGATTTATTTTATCGTTAATATTCCATAAATCCATTATTTTACCTATTGTCATTCCCGCGTAAGCGGGAATCCAGAACAAAAAAAATTGTATTTGAACTGGATCCCCGCTTGCGCGGGGATGACAAAAAATTTACTAAATATCAACTCACCTATAACAAATTAATAACCTCGGAAGGCAGGCGTTTGAGTTCTTGTGTTCCCAGGATACGGATGGACCAGCGCAATAAATCTATTTTTTTGCGTAATTTGTCATCTGGTGTTGTGATTTTTTGCAGGCGGTTGCGGGATAAAAATAGTATTTTACGTAAGACATTAAACACGATCCTGGCTTCTCTGGGATATAAACTGTCCTTGGTGCTGTCCACAAGGTCCTTGTAAGCCATATCACTAACCACTGGATTATAATGATCCATCTTTTGTATCAAGGCTGGGACCATGGATTCAAAATACTGGTACCTGTCCAAAACAATCAAGGTGTGCATGATCTCCACCTTGATAAAAGGCGAATCACTGCGGTTGAGCCGATGGATAAGGACCCTTAAAACCATGCTCTTTTCACGGCTTAAGACCTTATTCGCAAATTTTTCTTTAAAAGTCCTTACCGCAGCTGTGCATTTATACGCACCCAAAGAATCATCTGAAATCATGGCCAATAATATATCCCTTGGCTCATCCTTATACCGCTGCGCATAGCCTTCCACAAGGGCCTTGTCATCAAAAATAGAGCCAGAGGCAATATTGGCCGCGTTAATATCGTCTTTGTCTTGGGCATATGCTATTGACCCTATAAAACAAAAAGATAACAAAAAAAGTTGAAATGTCATTGCGAGCGAAGCGAAGCAATCTTTTATCATGCTAAACATTTTCATCTGGCACAAACTCCATTGATATATCCAACACCTGCCTTGAATGCGTCAAAGCGCCCACGGAAATGCGATCAACTCCAGCAGCCGCATACTTTCTCACATTCCTTAAAGTAATCCCGCCTGATGCCTCCAATAGAATATGAGGGGCTGCCTTATCACGCATGCGTACAGCCCTGGCAATCTGTTGAGGATTCATGTTATCTAATAAAATGATGTCTGCTTTTGATAAAAGCATCTCTTGTAATTGATTTAAGGTATCTACTTCAACCACTATCTTTTTCTTGTTTATCCTGGCCTTTAAACGCGCAATAATCTGGGTCATGGACCGTCCATCACAGGCCGTGTAATGATTGTCCTTTATCATGGCCATGTCATTTAAATTGAAACGATGATTGACCCCGCCGCCTGTACGCACCGCATAGCGCTCAAGACGCCTCAATAAAGGAGTTGTTTTTCGTGTATCATAAATACCTGTTTTATAAGGCTTAATCTTATCCACATAAAGACGTGTTTGGGTGGCAATACCTGATAAAAAAGACAATAAATTAACCGCCACCCGCTCGCCTGATAACAAAACCCTGGCCAAGCCATAGACCTCTGCCACCACATCGCCCTTTGAAACCCTCATGCCATCTTTTATCAAAACATGAAAAATAACCTTGGAATCCAAGGCCTTAAAAACCTCATAAGCCAAATTCATCCCGCAAATAACACCGTCACCTTTGGCCACCAGACGCGCGGTTATCCTGGCCTCTGCGGGGATTAAATTCTTCGACGTGATGTCTCCATGCCCAATATCCTCCACAAGGGCTAATTGAACAATGGTCCTGGCATACCTTTGAAAACACTTCCTGGTCTCATCTTGACCTTCAATAACAGCGCTAAGCCGTGCCTTCATGTTAAATTAGCCAAGAGGGCTTCAAGCTCCTTGACTTCCTTTGTTAATGTTTCTAAACGTTCTTTTTCTTTTTGGATAATTTCTTCCGGGGCGCGAGCAATAAAAT
Source organism: Candidatus Omnitrophota bacterium (assembly GCA_015233375.1). Taxonomy (GTDB): domain Bacteria; phylum Omnitrophota; class Gorgyraeia; order Zapsychrales; family Fredricksoniimonadaceae; genus JABDGZ01. The sequence goes on from JADFXW010000045.1 coordinate 3,287, forward strand.
CCGCGTTATGAAGCCTTGAGTTAAGGCCCTCCATAGCCTTTTTCTTTTGGGCCGTTTCTGACATCATGCGGTTCTTCTCAGCATTAATATCAATAATCCCGTCCAAAGGCACGACTATCTTTATCTCACCTACCAGGGCAAAAGCTGAATTCTTTAAAACAGGAGCCTTTGTATCCAATACAAAATCTTTAAGACGCGCTAAACGCTTAATATCACCCTTATTCTGAGCTACCAAATCTGTTAATAAGGTATCCGCACAAACAATACAGACATCAACGGATTCACCAGGCTTAACATTCCATTGGGCTCGGATATTACGTATCGCGGTAATGATATCAATGACCGTTTGCATCTGAAAGGCCGCTTGAGAACAAAATAATTTTTCACTCCTCACAGGCCACGCGGACAAAGACAGGCATTGGTCTCTTGTTTGAAGCTTACTATAAATCTCTTCCGTCACAAAAGGCATAAAAGGATGCAACAGTTTTAATGAATTTTTGAGAATAAAAAGGGCTGTTTTCTGGATATGAATATCCGTAAATTTGGCCTTAATCAGCTCCAAATACCAATCACAATAATCACCCCAGAAGAAATCCTGGACTAAAACCTCAGCCTCTGAATAATGGAACGCTTCAATCGAGGCGTTCACACGTATCAAGGTCTCATAAAACCGGGCAATAATCCATCGAGAATGTAAATCCAAATTTTGAAATTCTAAATTCTCATAATCACCTTCCATTGCTTCTTTAGAACAATTCATAAAAACTAATCGGGAGGCATTCCATATCTTATTGGCAAAATTACGGCCTATTTCAAATTTCTCTTTTGAAATAAAAATATCCTGACCTGAATTAATGATAAGGCTAAATCTTAAAGCATCAGCCCCGTATTCATGAATGATTTCCAAAGGATCAATGGCATTGCCAAGAGACTTGGACATCTTACGGCCTTTGGCATCCCTGACGGTGCCATGAATGAGGACATCTGAAAAAGGCTTCTGGCCCATAAACTCAAAGCCTGCCATCACCATGCGAGCCACCCAAAAAAACAAAATCTCAGAGGCGGTCATCAAGGTGTTCGTGGGATAAAAATATTTCAAATCCAGGTTGTCCTTAGGCCATCCTAAGGTGGCAAAAGGCCAAAGCCATGATGAAAACCAGGTGTCCAAAACATCTTCATCCTGCGTTAATGAAACGTTTGCACCCTGTGTTACTTTTGCCTGAAGATACGCTTCTTCTTGAGATTTAGCCACATAGGCATTGCCATTTTCATCATACCAGACCGGGATCCGATGGCCCCACCAAATCTGACGGGAAATACACCAATCATGGATATCTTCCATCCAATTGGTATAGACCTTTATCCAACGGGTGGGATGGATTTTGATTTCTTGACTCTTGACCGCTTCAAGGGCCCTGTTGGCTAATGGCTTCATCTTGACAAACCATTGCTTTGATAAATAAGGCTCTACCATCGTATCGCAGCGATAACAATGACCAACCGCGTTTTTATGATCTTCTTCTTTTTCTAACAGCCCTCTTTCTTCTAAATCAACCAAAATCCTTTTACGCGCTTCAAACCTGTCTAAACCCTCATAAGCGCCACCCTCTTTATTAATCCGGCCATCAGGATGCATCACATTGATAACAGTCAATTGATGACGCTCTCCCATCATAAAATCATTAGGGTCATGCGCGGGGGTCACCTTCACAGCACCTGTACCAAAATCAGACGCAACAAAATCATCGGCGATGATTTTTATTTCACGGTCCACTAAAGGTAAAATCAGTGTCTTGCCAATCAATAGACGGTAACGCTCATCTTGCGGGTTAACCGCCACTGCCGTGTCCCCTAACATGGTTTCAGGACGTGTGGTGGCCACAACAACCCAAGCATTTGGATTATCTTTTAATGGATACTTAATATAATAAAGCTTTCCATTTTTTTCTTTATGTTCTGCTTCTTCATCTGACAGGGCTGTTTGGCAGCGAGGGCACCAATTAATGATGCGCTTGCCTTGATAAATCAAACCCTTTTGATGCAAAGAAACAAAGGCATGCTTTACCGCTTCTGAATACGCATCGTCCATGGTAAAACGCACACGCGGCCAATCACAAGACGAACCTAATCTTTCCAGTTGATGGATAATCGTATCCCCATATTCCTTTTTCCAAGACCATAAACGCTTCAAAAATTCTTCACGCCCTAAATCCTGACGGGTCCGTCCCTCTTTAGCTAACTGCTTCTCAACCACATTTTGGGTGGCTATACCCGCATGGTCTGTGCCAGGCATCCAAAGGACCTCAAAGCCATTCATGCGCTTATAACGTACCAGGATATCCTGCAAGGTATTATTAAGGGCATGACCCATATGAAGAATGCCCGTTACATTTGGAGGAGGTATCACGATGGTAAAGGGCTTTTTATCTGCATCTGGTTTTGCATGAAAGATGTTTTCGTCTTTCCAAAACTGAAGCCATTTATCTTGTGTTTCTTGAGGATTATATTTCGATGAGAGTTCCATTATTTTTTATCTTTTAAAAGCTTATATTCAATGCTATCCACCAGCGCATCCCAGCTGGCTTCAATAACATTCTCATGGACACCTACCGTGGTCCAGCTGTCATGCTGATCATGCGACTCAATCAAAACACGCACACGGGCCTTTGTCCCTTCTTGAGCATCCAGAACACGGACCTTATAATCAGACAAATGCATGTCCACTAAAGAAGGAAAAAATTTCTTTAAGGCGGTGCGCATGGCTTGATCTAAAACCTCGACTGGACCATGACCTTCAATGGTGGCCATTTCATTATGATTATTGACAATAATCCTAACCGTAGCACCTGCCATCACCGAACCATCCGGCTTTCTTTCCGTAAAAACCTTAAAGCCTTCCATTTTAAAAAAGGGCTGGTAAAGTTTAAGCCGGCGCTTCATAAAAAGCTCAAAAGACGCGTCCGCTCCTTCAAACTGATAGCCTTGATATTCTTTCTCTTGAAGCTCCTTCATGATTTCCTTTGCTTGAGGAGAATTTTTGTCCAAAGGAATATTCATTTTTTGCGCTTTTAAGACAATCGGCATCTTGCCTGCTAATTCAGAGGTCAATAACCGGCGACGATTACCCACCATTTCAGGGACAACATGCTCATAGGCCAATGCGTTTTTTATCATCGCATCAATATGAACACCCCCTTTATGAGCAAAGGCTGAATGTCCGATAAAGGGCTGATTGTTAGGTATGGTGTAATTGCTGATTTCACTAATATAGTATGAGGCATCCATGAGCAATTTAATTTTATTGTCCGGGATACTCTTTAATTTCATCTTTGAATGCAAGATACCTATAATGGTGCACAAATCCGCGTTACCACAACGCTCACCCATGCCATTAAATGTCCCCTGGACCTGAAGACACCCTGCATTAATACCCGCCAAGGCATTGGCCACGGCCAAACCTTGATCATTATGGGTATGTATTCCTAAAGATTTTGTTATCTTGCTCTTGAGGTCTTTGACAATATTGGATATTTCATCAGGCAGGCTTCCGCCATTCGTATCACATAAGACAATCCCGTCAGCCCCGCCTTCTTGGGCGGCCTGGATAGTTTTTAGGGCATACGCAGGGTTATGTTTGTACCCGTCAAAAAAATGCTCCGCATCATAGAAGACTTCCCGATGATGTTCTTTTAAAAAAGCCACAGACTCTTTTATCATCTTCAAATTTTCATCAAGGGTTGTCTTGATAATATCCGTCACATGCAAATCCCAAGTCTTGCCAAATATAGTAACGGTGGGCGTTTGACTCGCTATTAAATCACGCAGGTTTATGTCATCTTCAGGCTTGATGTTAGCCCTGCGCGTTGAGCCAAAAGCAGCCAGACGCGCGTTTTTAAGTTTATGAGATTTCATCGTCTCAAAGAACTCTTTGTCTTTGGGATTAGAGCCAGGCCAGCCGCCTTCGATGTAATGGAGGCCTAACCCGTCTAACTTCAAGGTGATTTTCACCTTGTCCGCAACGCTGTAAGAAACACCTTCTGTCTGGGATCCGTCCCTTAAGGTGGTATCGTAAATAATGATTTTGGACATTAAATTTGTTCCAATTTAAAGGCCTTATGCAAGGCTTTAACTGCCTTGTCTGCCATATCCTGGGCAATGATACAAGAAACTGAAATTTCAGAGGTCGTGATCATCCCAATATTAATATGATTGTCCGCCAAGGTGGCAAACATTTTCGCGGCAATCCCGCTATGGGAACGCATCCCGGAACCAACCAGTGACACACGCGCAATATCCTTATCTTCCAAAACTTCGCCTGCACCGATCTTATTTCCAATCACGGAAGTGGCCTTGATGGCTTTAGCTAAATCACCCTTGGGCACGGTGAATGAAATATCAGATAATTTGTCATGAGGCACATTTTGGACAATAGTATCCACATTAATGCCTTGCTTGGAAATTTCTTCAAAAAGCTTGGCCGCAACACCTGGCTTATCCGGCACTGAGGTGATTGTTATTTTTGCTTCATTCTTATTGCAGGTAATACCGCGCACCGCAATTTCTTCCATTTTTTCATTAGTAATCATAGTCCCTTCCTCCTTGGAAAAACTTGAACGAACGTGTAAAGTAATATTGAATCTTTTAGCAACTTCAATCGAACGCGCCTGCATGACCTGGGCACCCAATGAGGCCATTTCTAACATTTCCTCAAAAGTGATGTTCCTTATCTTTCTGGCTTCTTTGACGATGCGGGGATCTGTTGTGTAAATACCATCCACATCGGTGTATATTTCACACACCTTGGCCTTTAAAGCCTTGGCCAAGGCCACTGCCGTCAAATCTGATCCGCCGCGGCCTAAGGTGGTGATCTCATCATTAGCAGTCACCCCTTGATACCCAGCCACGATGACGATCTTATCGTGTTTAAAGGCGTCCCGGATACGCTTGCCATCAATCGTGATGATGCGCGCCTTTGTATGGGTCTTGTCGGTTTTAATCCCTACCTGTCTTCCTGTAAAAGAAATAGCATCATACCCTAATTCTTTGATGGCAATGGCCAGAAGCGCACAGGAGATCTGCTCTCCTGTGGACAATAACATATCCATCTCACGTTCCGGCGGGGTCTTGCTTAAACCAAAGGCCAGGGCCTCTAATTCATCTGTCGTATCTCCAAGCGCAGATACAACAACCGCCACATCTGTATGTTTATTTTTATAGGCAATGACTCTCTGGGCCACATTTTTAATACGGTCAATATTCGCCACGGATGAACCGCCGAATTTCTGCACAATAATTTCTTTTTCCATACTATTTCCCCTTCAATAAATAGTGAATCATGTCCTCTCCACTTTGGAACTTAACCCCTGGCTTTGAAGCTGCTTTTTCTGAATAACTTTCAATCCCACCTGCCTTAATGCCATCGCCCCACATCACAAAAGGAACTGGTCCTCTTTCATGGGTACGTATAGTAATCGGCGTTGCATGATCAGGGCTCACTAAAATCCTTACACCCTCCTCCTTGTTTTTATAAGACTTCAAAATAGTACCAACCACTTCATCATCAAAACGTTCACAGCAAGCCACCTTGGCCTTCCAATCACCATTATGGCCTGCTTCATCTGTCGCCTCAACATGCACAAAAACAAAATCATTCTTTTTCAAAGAATCCAGGGCATACCTTGCCTTGCCCTTATAATTCGTATCATAATATCCATTAGCTCCAGGGACACTGACCACCTCTAAACCAATCAAGCATCCAATGCCATTGACCAGATCAACCGCAGAAATAACCGATCCACTCAAACCATAGCGCGTCTTAAATAACGGTAACTGGGGGTTGGCGCCTTGTCCCCACAACCAAATCATGTTTGCTGGATTTTCATGAGAGTCCACACGTAGTTTGTTTATCTGATGATCGTTTAATATACTCGGCGATTTCTCCATCATCCTCAACAAAATACCTCCATTTTGACCAGAAGGTAAATATGATTTAATCTTCTTGCCCATGATATCATGCGGAGGTGTGGTTTTGACATTCACCATGTTAACAACGTTGAGGGTCTTGACTACCATCAAATGACGATAACTCTTGCCTGGATAAAAACGGACATCTGGCCAATCAATCATACGCTCTAAATATTCTATGAGATTACGGGCTTCATCGGTGGATATATGCCCTGCACTATAATCCACCATGGTGCCATTCTTCACCGTCACCAGATTACATCGAAAAGCCACCTCGTCTTTGCCTAATTTAACACCTAAATTCGCCGCTTCTAACGCGGCCCGTCCACACAAATGCTTTTTTGGATTATAGCCCATCAAGGACAAATTACCAATATCCGAACCAGGCGGCAGACCGTCTGGAATGGTTTGGACTAATCCGGTCATGCCATTTTTTGCCAAGAAATCCATATGAGGCGTACGGGCCGCCTCTAACGGGGTCTTGCCGCCTAATTCCTTAAGAGGCTTATCTGCGAGCCCGTCAGGCACAAGTACAATATATTTCATTTTTGAGCGTTGCATGTTAATTTAACCAATCTTAAAGCCAGGGCCCTTTTATTTGAGGCCCTGCTTAACATATTTCCTTCTTTATCAATAATAAAACCTTGATACCCGTCTTTTAAAGTATTCGCCACAACCAAATCACAACCCGCTTCTTCGAATAACGGTTTCACATAGCCAAAAACATTGACAAGATTTAAATTTGGTTCCAACTTAAATCCGATTAAAAAGCACCTTGGACTCTGACGCTTGATGTCCTTAATCAATTTTGGATTAGGAACCAATCTTAAGGTCAGGCCTTTCACGGATGATATCTTGGTCTTTGAACTCTTCAAAAGACGAAAATCAGAGACCGCTGCCGCATGAACCACCACATCATATCTCTTGACAAGCTCAAGACGCAAGGCCTTGGCTAATTCATCAAAATAACGGTATTTAATGACTCGAATACCTTTGTCTATTAACTGGTGCGTGACTGGCCCCTCAATCACGGTAACATGGGCCCCTTGAGACTTAAAAAAAGAGGCAATCAAATGCCCCATCTGCCCACTTGAAATATTACTGATGACCCTCACCTCATCAATAGGGCTCCAGGTCGCACCACAGGTGACTAAGACCCTTAATCTTTTCATAGACCAATAGACTTTAATATCTCTTTTTTGTCTGGCCTAAAGACGAGAGGCTCTGGCATATCCTTCATCGCTGTTTTTGGATCTTTAAGCCCGTGTCCTGTAACGGTGCAAACCAGGCGTTTACCTTGATGAGTTTTAAAATATCCAGCCTTCGTTAATTTGATAACACCCGCCACAGAAGCAGCAGACGCTGGTTCCACAAACACACCTGCATAAGCCGCCAGTTGATGATACGCTTCCACTATTTCTTCGTCGGTAACAGCCTGGATTAAACCGCCCGACTCATCTCGGGCTTCAAGGGCTGTTTTCCAACTGGCAGGATTACCTATACGGATAGCGGTCGCAATGGTTTCTGGATTTTCGATAATCCTCTCATGCACAATAGGTGCTGCCCCAGCTGCTTGAAAGCCTAACATCCGTGGCAAAGATCTTGATTGGCCCACCTTTTGATATTCCTTATAACCTTTCCAATACGCGGTGATATTGCCTGCATTACCTACAGGTATCGCGTGAAATTCAGGAGCATCGGATAAAAAATCACAAATTTCAAAGGCGGCTGTTTTTTGGCCTTCTATACGAAACGGATTTAAAGAATTAACCAACACAACAGGATATTGGGAAGTGATTTCCTTGACCAGGCTTAAGGCCTCATCAAAATTGCCCTCTATGGCAATGACCTGGGCTTTATGAATCATCGCCTGCGCTAATTTACCCATCGCAATATTGCCGTTAGGGATTAACACAACACACTTAATACCTGCTCGGGCAGCATAAGCAGCGGCCGAGGCTGAGGTGT
>JADFXW010000046.1 GCA_015233375.1 Candidatus Omnitrophota bacterium
TTTTGGGATCAATGATTATTTCCATATCAATCCAGGCCTTTTGACCAACCCTGCGGGCATGAACGTAATGAATGCCCCTTACTTCCTTATATTTAAGAGCCTCTTCTTCGATAAGCTTTTCTCTCTCATCCGGGAGCGATTCGTCAATGAGATTCCTGAAAGCCTGAATTCCAAGAGTGACCGCGGATTTCATAATCATAAGGCCAACAAAAATAGCCGCCAGCGCATCAACAATCGGAAAACCAATGTTCGCCGCAAAGACACCAAACAAAACCGCAATACTCGAAAGCATGTCTGAACGGTTCTCCTGGGCATTGGCAACCATGGCTGGAGAGTTTAATTTCTTACCCGCACAAAAACCATAAGAGGACAAAATATAATTAGCAATGATAGCAACCAGCGCGGCAAAAAAAGCCGCCATATGCGGTGGATGTATGACCCCGCTTGTGATGACCCCGATCGCATCAACTAAAATCATGACTGAAATGAAAAAGAGCAATACGTAAGCAAAAACAGCACCAAGGAATTCTGACTTGCCCAAACCCCACGGATATTTCTTGTCATCCTTGTGCCTTGAGAGAGCGACCGTGATAATGACCATGAAGGTCGTGACCACGTCTGTTCCTGAGTGGATACCGTCAGCCACAAGGCCCTTGGACTTGGCGATATGACCGACATAAATCTGGAATATCGCAAGCGTCAAGTTTCCCAACAGGACAACCCATGGGACTATTCTGCCGCATCGGATGCATTTTTCTTGCATCTTAACTCCCCCTAACCCCCTCTTTTTTCGCTTCGCAAAGAGGGGGAAATATTATTGACCCTCTCCTTTTATCACTTCGCAAAGAGGGGGAATATTCTTGACCCTCTTCTTTTATCACTTCGCAAAGAGGGGGAAATTCTTACTTAATTTTCCGCCGGAACAACTTGAATAGCGATGTTACCTATATATTTGTCTTCAGCACGCAAAAAAGCCTTGACTGATTGATTAAGAGCCTTGGCTTGAAGGACGCTTAAATCCGGGTCAATCTGCATGGTGAGGTCCAGGACAATTTTCCTGCCTGTCTGGCGCGCCCGCACGAGACTTACATGTTTAATGCCTTTCACCGAAAGGACCCGATTTTTAATTTTGTCAATATATGTTTCAGGAAGGTTCCTGTCCATAATGCCATTAAGCCCTTCTTTAAGGATACCAAAGGAGCCATGAAGGACATGCGCGCTTTCCAAAATAGCTATCGCAGGGTCAACCCAATGCAGACCAAAACGCGTCAAGATAACACCGAGAGCGACCAAAATAGATGACACAACGTCGATTTTGTTATGCTCTGCATGGGCCTTCAATGAAGGACTGTTGAGCTCCTTGCCAGCGCAATGTGAAAACTTGAAAAGAAGCCCGCTGATAATAGCACTCAGGATCGCCACGAAAAAAACGACCGTGTGCTGGATAATAATGACCTTTTTCGCAATGACAATGAACGAGCTTAAGATGAGCGCCACAGTGCCTAGAATCATCAACGCGCTCATCCCAACCTGGGCAATGAACTCTATCTTACCGTAACCATAAGGATACTTCTCATCCGCCTGCTTCTTTGAATACCGAACACCCAGGATAACGACAACAGACGAACCAACATCACTTAAGTTGCACAAGCCGCTGCCTATCAAAGCACGGCTGCGACCTAAAAAACCAACGAAAAGCTTGAAAGCCGCAAGGAAAATATTGGCCACGATCCCCAAAATAATCGTCTTGCCGGCACAGGCCTCACATTTCTTGGGATCTTTTATCTTATCAGGCCTCATCTTCAAATAACTCCTGGCCCTCTTCTACGTTTTCGCTCAATTTGCGTTTCTGTTTCATCCTGGCGCCAAAATGGGTCATTATCCAAAACATGTTCGATATCCCTAGCAAATAAGATATCATGATAATATAAATCAGCCCGCATTGCCGGTTCTTAACCAGAGGAAGCCATATCCGAACAGGATCAGAATTCTCAAATATAAAAAAACCTAAAAAAATAACAGCCAAAAGCCCTGCGATTATTTTTATAACAGTTTTTACCTTCATTAAAATCTCCCTGTTATTCTATAAGAACGTTTCAAAATGCAGTTCCCGACAATTTTTTCAAAATAACATGGCAATTGTTACACTTCCCGCGATATTCATGGACAGCCACAGCCCCCTTCATGATGGGCGGAGGATTAGGCAATATGTCCCCAGCGTCTGTTGGAAGCTGGCCGCCCGTGGTCATGATGATATGACAGACCGTGCACGCCTTGTTCCTGCTGCGGTGAGGACTTAAAGCGCCTGGCGTAATAGGCTGGGCCGCCTCATTTTGCGAAAAACCCAAGGTCCTGACAGACGAAAACGTAAATTCCATCAGGCGCCCGCGTCTTGAGACCAGCACTTGAGCCTTATGCCTGTTCTTCACCCTTCTCGTGGCTTCAGTAAAGGCCACCAGATCAGGGGTTGCAAAATCATCTACCGCAACAACCATGTCCCCTGCCAATATTCCAGACTCAGCAGACTCCAGGGATATCTCATCAACCAAAAGCCCTTTGGTATCCGGAGGAATCTGATATTCTTTGGACAATTCCGGTGTTGTTGGGATAAGTTCCATCCCCAGCCAATGGCCCTCAATAAATTCTTTTTGAGCCGCACCCTGTTCTTTGGGTGTGGGAAGGCTAACCTGAGGCTCCCCAGTCGCCGGCGCGGCCATGGCACCTGCTTCGGCTGTTTCAGCGGGAGAACGGTTCGCGAAAGCCACAGGCATCATGCCCTGCGACTGCCCGACGTTTTGCCTTACCCTCGTATTCCCAAGGGCTCCTGTTGTCGTATCCGCCACATAACCCATCTTCGGGTCTATGTTTAGCATTTTCTTTATCTTGTCGTGTAAACCAAGTTTATTCTCCATGGTGATATATAGAGGTTGTCCATTGCGCAGAATATCCAGAAGGAATCCTGGCTGGTGGCTTACAGACTTGGCTACCTTTAAAAAATCTGATAAGGTGTATATTTTCTGATTATTGATGGCCTTAATAAGATCACCACTACGCACACCAGCAGAGTAGGCCACCCCCTCACACCAGTTGACAACAACACCTTGTTCGTCTTTGGGAATACCAAATTCCATCCTCATGGCAGGCGTCACATTAGAAACCGATATCCCGCCCCATTCAGCATCACCTGCACCTATATGCATCAGTGCTGCCACAAAGAAAAGGCCCAAAGCCACAAGCCCACCGATGAGCAAAAATTGCATTCGCCGTTTCCGACGCATTTTATTTAATTCAAGTTCAATGGCCATAAGGCTTTATTATTTCCCTAACTTTTCAGAATCAATATTAAACCGCTCAACGGCTGTGTTGCAATCCTTGCAAACCCATAGCTCCCTCTTGGCTCCCAGCATATACAAACCAACGAGAATAAGAGGGATACCCAAAACCATGCCGACCCAAAAAAGAACCGCAAAAATACCGCCAATAATAAAGAAGCCCGCGACCTTACGGTTGTACCGAGGTCCTGAGTACTCTTGCATTGGGCTGTTACAATGTGTGCAAATAATAGGTTTTGCCATATATCACTCCTCGTTTTACCCCTCACTAAAGAGGGAAAATTTTTACTTTGTGCCTCCAATGACAATACGCGCAGAATTCTGATTATTCTGCACACCTGTTGTGGCATCCAATATCTGATGACAATTGGAACATACCCCTCGATAAGCATGCGGCATTGTCGCGTCCCTGGTTATCGGCGGGGCCTGCTGCGTTACTGGCTGATTCATAGCCACAGGCTGCATGTTATTCTGTTGCTGTTGATAATAATTAGGCTGCTGGACCATGGATGGCTGACCCTGAAAAGCGGGCTGCATGGCATTGGGCTGCTGATAGAAATTAGGCTGTTGATAGTTCGGCTGCTGATAATAATTAGGCTGTTGATAATAATTAGGTTGCTGATAATAATTAGGTTGCTGATAATAGTTGTGCTGTTGATAATAATTAGGCTGCTGATAATAAGGCTGCTGAACCATTGGCGACTGACCCTGCATAGCACCAGCTTGCATGTTATTGCGCAAAGGACAGTACGGGTTGTTTCCCATACCCTGCTGCATATATGGCCCGCCTTGACCAAAAGCAACTTGAGCGTTGTTATCAACAGGTGGATTATAATTAGGCTGCTGATACATTCCCCCTGTTTGAACCTGCATAGCACCAGCCTGCTGAATTCTATTTGGAATCGGGCAATAGGGATTATTTGCCCCCATGACCTGCTGCATATTTTGCCCAGCTCCTCCAACGGCACCTTGCGTGTTATCCACAGCTGCTTGAGGAGACGTTTGGACTGGAACATAATTCGGCTGCACCGTGCCATTTATAGGTTGCGGGGATACGGATATCCTGGCCTGCCTATAAAGCTTGACAACTTTCTGCGCCCGGCCTTGATACCCGCCAAAAACCCTGATACCAAACTGCATCAAAATATTATAACTTTCCTGATCAATATTCCCCACAATAACAGCCTCTTCCCCTTTACTGGCAACCAGATAAACGAGCTGGGTATTGGAAGCAGTACCGCGATAAGGATTCTTGACGGCCTCAACAAGCTTCGCGGACAAAGGATTGACAACCAGGAAATAACGGGCTTCGTTTAATGTTGCAGCCACATTGGATGCCAAGGAGCTGCCATCAGCAGCGACAACGATCATGCCGCAGGCAGGATTGCCTTGCATTGCATTTTTGGCCTCTGGTGAAAACAAGGCATAAAGACCAACGACAAGCACCACCAGGATCGCACCGAAAATAAAAAAAGTATTCAAATCGGTGTTTTTTAACCACGCCATAAACTCCTCAAAAGATTTCTCAAGGCTTTTGGCTTGAGGTTTTTTTACCATAATTCCCCCTATCTAAAAATCGGTCCGTACTGTCCCGCTTGACCGGCAATAGGCGAGCCCATCTGCCAGCTTCCCTTATTCGGCCCCATCAGAGGCCCATATTGATACTCAAAAGGAATGGTCAAATAAAAAATAGAACCATCCCGGTAAATTTCCAGCAATATGCCTTCACGGTATTGAACGTTATTAACCACATTGACAAACTCGCGTGCTGTCCTGACCTGCTTGCGGCTAACAGACAAGATAACATCAGCAGTCTTGACCCCGTACTTTTGCGCCAGTTCTTTGCCTTCATTGACAACAAATATCCCTTTGATGTTGTTGGGTATCTTAAAGTCTTTCCTGATAGTCCTTGAAACAGGAGCCACTTCCATGCCAATCCACAGGGCGCTATCCCCCTTTTCGATAACCACCCCTTTTTGCACAGGGTTGGTCTCTCGTCCTTCGGGAAAGGCCCCTGCTGGAAATATCTCTAACGAAGACAAAATCCAGAAAAATAAAATAATGGCTGCGATCAAACCCCCGGCAAAAAGAACCGGCTGTTTGTCCCAACAATCTTTAGCCTTACCCAAAAACTTTTCAAAAAACTTTTTCAATTCGGATTCGAGCCCTGACACAGGTTTTTTCTTCATTGTAACCTCACTAATATCTCATCTTCCTTGCCGTTTCTAAGGAGACGGACATTGACGTTATCACCAGCCCTGAAATTTTGGACGACTTTCGGGATTTCGTCTTTATCGGTTATGGCCACACCAGCAACCGAAAGAATAACATCTCCGCGTTGTATGCCCGCATCTTCAGCCGGTGAACCATGGACAATCCTGTTAACCAGAACACCCTGCGTATCCCTCAGCCCAAATTGTTGCGCAATGATAGAATCCATGGGCAAGACCTCAAGCCCAAAACGAATGGGAGACGGAGATCTTTTGACATTAGGGATATTGACCGTCTGGGCTGCCAGCATCCCTCTTTGATCAACCGGGAAAGAATAATTCCGGCCGAGATTCCTCGATAGAAAATCTTTACAATCATTGATAGGAATGGCAAAACCTGTGCCGCTAAAAACACCTGTAGGAGCGTAAATTGCTGTATTCATCCCGATCACCTCGCCTTTGAGATTGACCATGGGCCCGCCTGAAGAACCGCGGTTGATGGACGCGTCGGTTTGAAAAAGGTTCTCATACTGGGCCCCTTGAATCACAATGGACTTGCGTATCCCGCTAATGATGCCGCTGGTGACCGTCTGATCAATGCCAAACGGACTGCCTACAGCCACCACATAATCACCTATCTGGGTGAAACCAGAGTCACCAATCTTGGCTTCAGGAAACGGGCCGTCCCCTCTAAGCTTAAGCAGCGCCATGTCCTTCTGAGGGTCCTGGGCCACTATATCTGCCTGATAATCACGCGGCGGATTGCCAAAGACCGTGACAACAATATTTGTAGCCTCGGCTATCACATGATAATTGGTCAAAACAAACCCTCGCTCATCAACAAGGGTGCCAGCACCAATATTTTCATACCCTTTATTATCAATAAATTTATCAACACCACCGCCAAAGGGTGCTACAAACTGCATATTCTGGGCATCCGCGCCGACCCGAGGAGAGGTCTGTCCCGCCACACGCATGGCATGCACATCACACACGGAAGGGATAATGGCATTCACCGCATACTTCAATGAATCCTGAAAACCCGCATTCACAGGGTTGCCAACAAGCTGCATATTGCCATAAGGGGTTGCCTTAGTCAGGGCCGCACGCACATAATTATTATCAACCACAGCACCATTGGCCGCAGCTGGTGTAACACCTTTAGGAAAAGAAGGCTCGCCAGGGATGGGAAGCTTGACCTTAGGAGCTTCCACTTCGCCTGCACCTTGCAGGATATCTTCACGCTTCATCACGACCCAAAAAACAGACATGACTGAAAGAGCAACAACACCGATGATCCATGGACCTATCGGTTGGTGGCAAAATCCGTCTTCAATATCTTCCGGTTTATTTTCTTGTGGCATATAACCTCTAGATAAAACTTTGTGCCTAACGGCGAACTTAAAAAATAATTTTCCCTAACCCCCTCTTTAACAAAAGTGGGGGAATAAATCTAAAAAACTAATTTCTCATCAGTTGTAGCACCGCCCGCTGGAACACTTGGAAAAGCGGCCTGCATCGCCACAGCTGGCTGTGGCTGTACTCCAATCGCCCTGTGATGCCTGTGGCCTTTGGATTCAAAAAAGATGGCGCTCGCTATAATGGTACAAACCGCGAGAATAACCAAATATCCGTACCAAGGATTAAAACATCTCTCTTTTTTTCGAATAACCATAACGCCTCAGATTAATCTTTAAAAATTTTATTTTTTATCTTTATGGAATTTCAAGCCGGTATTGATAGCAATAAGTCCACCGATAAAAAGTACGAGCGGTAATCCACCACGCAAAAAATCACCGAAATTATCCCACCATCCGATGATCCCGATGAGCCCCAATAAAGCTGCAATACCGCCTCCAATAATATGTACCATTTTACCCTCTCCTTTTGTTATTGACGTCTTCTTGTTTATTTACTGATATTTAAGCTAATATATGTGAGACCTTGTCCTTGAGAGAAGCAATATATTTTCCGGACACATACGCACTTCTTTTAAAAATACGGGAAATATTGGCCTTCTGCCGCACTAACTCATCACCTTTAGATTGAATTTTTACAGGAGACTCACAGACCATTGGCAAAGCTTGATCAACAATAAGATTATTTTCGTTAGAAAGAGAGGTGATAGCGCTCTTAGGAATTCTGTGATGGCCGCCAAAAGTGGAGAAAGCCTGGATCTTTCCTTGTTTAATCCAATTAAGGACAGTAAAACGAGTTACATGAAGGGCCTTGGCCGCTTGGGTTGTTGTAAAATATTGATGGGGCATAAACCTATCTCTAGAAAAACCAAATGCTTGCACGCCTAAAATAAAGTTGCTAAGTATACCAATCGAACTTCAAATGTGTCAAGAAATTATTTTTAAAAAAAGAGCCATGGAATATTGTTGAAATTGTTGAATAAACTTCCGATGAGGATTTACAATTTCTTCACAAACCCATCTGTTTGATACTGCAATATCTTACCGTTATTATTCTCAATAATCAAAGCTTCCACATTCTTTAAAGTCCTAATGAATTCCAGCCCCTTACAGCCCCCCATCACGCACAGCGCTGTTGAGAGTTCATTGGCCGCTTGTGTAGTCTGTGCTATGACCGTGGCGCTTGCCGCCCCTTTTTGCGGGTAACCGGTCCTTGGATCTATGATATGCGAAAAGGTTTCCGTACCGATTTTGGAAAACTTTTCATAATTGCCGGAAGTAGAAACACCTTGATCTTGCAGGTCTACATCAACCCATACCTTTGAGGTGTCAAACGGGTCCTGGACACCTACGCGCCAAGGGACAAGCCCCATGTTCTTGCCGCGGCAAAATATCTCGCCACCCCCATCCACCATAAAATGCTTAATATTATAAAAATCAAGAATACCAGCGATTTCATCACAAAAATACCCTGATGCGGGTGATCCTAAATCTGCCATCATGCCTTTTTTCTTAAAAAAAACAAGATCAGGAGCAATAAGCACGATATTTTGCCAGCCAACAAGAGCCCTTACCTCTTCCAGAAATTTTTTATCTGGAAGATGTCCCTCTTTTGCAGCATTTTTCCACAATTGAACCAGTGGAAATATCGTAACATCATACGCTCCAGCAGTTAAACGTGAGTACTCAAGAGATTTCTTAAGGATATTAAAAACATCTTTCTGGACACAAACACCTTGATATCCACAGCTATTAAGCCAACTGAGACTGCCTTGCAGAGGTTGGGCATACACGTTCATATAGACCTGGATTGCTTGGGCCTTTTCCCAACAAGCCCGGGCAGCCTTACAAATATCAATTCCCTCATCATAGAAACAGTGGAGCCACACAGTAGTCCCGAAATAGTAACGCATCTCGTAATATTCTTTAAGATGTGGGGCTTGTTTTTTGTTTGAAATTGTTGAAATTGTTGAATTCATTTAATATCTCAAGTACTTGCGACATAATCCGGTAAGATATAAAGGGAGCGTAAAAATACCCAGGAACGCTTCAATCACCGCAAAAACCTTGTTTACGCCCACAGGGAGCATATTTTCTTCCAGACCTACTCTCGTATAAGTGGTAAAACTGAAATACGACGCCTGAAGAAAATTCGGTTTGAGAGAAACATGGCCCTTGATAAGGGTCCCTTGAGTATAAAATAAGGCAAAGATAAGGATAAGCGCTAAACCAAAAAGAATTATCCTTTGAGGGCGTTCACCATACCCCCATAATAAATAAGCAAAAGTCGCTGTTAGCCAAGGAATGAACCGCTGGCAGAACTGTTTAAAATTCGAATGAAACAGCCCCCCAAACAGAAATCTCCTGTACGCTTCCTTGGACTTAAAAAAGCATTCTGACAAAGAATTATTATCGTTGTCCCTTTCATAGGCAATGGCCGCATATTTGTAAAGCATGGAAGCATATTCAAGATCACCTGCGGCCTGGGCCTCCTGGGCTGCTTCCTCATATAAGAACGCCACATGATGAAATGTCTTATCCCCAAGTATCAAGGCACGGCTGCTGGCTGAGGCCGCCAGACAAATAGCAGCCCTGTCATGCCTGTCATGCCTCTGAAAATCTTTGGCTGCTTGAAAATACAGTTGAGCCGCCTCCTGATACTTCTCACTCTCCAGAAGGTCATTGGCTTGCTGTTCCAGGGATTTTTTATCCTCAGCCATCTTAAAAACTCCTTAAAGCAGCTTCATGGCTATCAAAAATATTAAACAACTTATGGACCTTTGTTATCTCAAAAACAGAAAGTATCTTCTTATTAACATGGCAGAAACATATATGATGATTGGCTTTCCCGAAACTGGCCACAATCTCAAGAAGAAGAGCTATCCCTGAGGAATCAACAAACGGGACCTTGTCAAAATCGATCAAAACCTTTGACTTCTTCTCTTTTAATATCTTCTTTAGGGTCTCGCGAACCCTGTAAATATTGTTCATATTAAGCTCGCCATTGAGCACAACAAGCGTAATATCATTGATTTTCTCAAGCTTAATTTCCACTATAACCCTCTTTTCATCTTAAACGACTTGACCATTCTAATGGTCCGGCCTCCGTTTAGAAACTTTACAGAATCCATGGCATTCTGGATAAGATAGACCCCGCGGCCGTGAAGCTTCCCTATATTTTCTTCTGTGGTTGGGTCTGGTATGCGGCTAAAATCAAAACCATGGCCCTTGTCCGTCACTTCTAAAATCAAGTCCTGTTTGTCTTGTTTGACAAGGACATGAACACACAGCTCGCTGTTCTCTTTATTGCCATGCCTGATCGCATTGACTATAGCCTCATCAAGGCAGAGCTTAAGGTCAAAAACAGTATCCTCATCCAACTCTAAAACCCCCAACGTTTCAATGACCCTGGCCATAAACCCAGGCACAAAATGCAGTTGTGAGGGAATGTTTTCATCAATCATCACTTTCTCGGTCATATCCCCTCGCGTCTATTTCTTTTCCTTACCGTGGAATAAAAGCTTCCATGGATTTTTCTTTAAATTAGATGACATCTCTTCCAAGTTAGCTGAAGCGGCTTGTAAGTGGAACGACATAATGTCGAAATTAGACAGGATATCATCTATATTTTTCTGATTGGACTTAAGCCTCAAATCGATGTCAGAGGCAACCTCACCTGCTTTCACTAATAACTTATCACCATCACCCATAAGCTGATTAAAATCAACAGGTGTTTCTCCCATTAGCAAAGCCCCTTCTTGCAAATAGTCTCCGTGAGGATTTCCCGCGGATAGGCCGATATATTTCTCACCCATAAATCCAAGATTCTTTATTATGGCACGGGCGCCTGTTTTGAGTTTTGCGCTGTGATTGAGCCACAATGTCAGCTCCATGACTGTCTTGTCTGGTTGATACTTGATCTGGATATCCTCCACCACTCCAACCTCCAGACCATTGAGCATAACAGGTGAATTTCGGCTCACCCCGTCAATCTCGGTAAAGTCGGTTTTTATCCTGTAACCGT
>JADFXW010000047.1 GCA_015233375.1 Candidatus Omnitrophota bacterium
AAGGCCGCTATCACGAACCCCGTGACACTTTCTTGGAGTAAACTTCTTAAAAATTTCATATCCTCCCTCTCTGTTAGCTTAATTTCTTCCTCCTCCCTCAAGGGAGGGAAATAAAAAAACCTATTCCTTTCTTCCTTAGGAATAGGTTACCTGGTTTTAAGCTTCGGCGGCCAGGCTGTCCTACTCCTTAAGTGGACCCTTTGGCTTTGCGTCCCTGCCTTACAACAGGTTTGCGTTTTTCAAGCTTCAACTACACTACACTTTAAATATAGCATATGGATTAGTAAAAAACCAATGAAGGGATGAGGAACTTGGTCAGCTTAATAATGCTCTTGATGGCCTTGGGGTTCATGCCAGCGGATGATTTCTACATCTTCTTTGCGGATATAAACATCACCTTCAGGACTCACATTCCACTCCTGAAAATGAGGCGGGTAGACCACGATATCAACCAACGGAAGGCTGAAGAGCTCCTTGGTCATTTTTGTCAAATTCTTATCAAAGGTCGCCACATCTTGTTCTTCTTTGACAAATATAAAATGGGCATGACGGTATTTCTTAAACAGTTTTTCTATTTTGCCAAGCGACACATTCCCTACCTCTGACCAGAAAAGCATGGTGCCATCAAGCCCCAGGGCGCATAGATCCGGCTGGAAGCGTTCATCTGGAAGTTGCGGCTCCAGACGAAGAGAACGGTATTGCTTGTGATACAACGCATAAACAAGCGCTTTGGCATAGGCATGAAATTCGGACTCATGCGCCAGCTTATTAATAACAACCTTATGAGAACTAAAGGCAAAGATGTATTTTCTATTGGTTTGAAGCATACTTTTATTAAACGAACAGTTTTTTTCTGATGATGGCTCAGACAGGAAGCCCAAGCCAGGTTAGAGGAATTTCATTGAACCTATAATGGCAATGAACACTGGCTATATAACTTAATACGTCGTTATATTCTTTCTTCTTAAACCAATCATTCAAAACGTAAACATATTCCACCTTGATATTCAAAGGCGCTAATAATTTAAGGTACTGTTGACGCTTAAAAGCACAGGTTTGCAACTTTTCGTCTACAGATCCTGCAACCTGCTGGTATTTGACTTCAATAATAAATAACGTGTCTGTTAATGTGACCAACAACGCATCGTCAGGCAACAGTTTCTTGGAAATGAAGTTTCTCCAATCAACACCAGACTCAAGTAAAAATTGGTACAAATCATGTTTCCTAAAACATCGAGCAACCCCTAACCCTTGAAAATACACACCTTGTCCTGCCTGGTCCTTCGTTTTCTTTAACTCATAACCAGGCAGACTTTTAAGCAGGTTCTGGAAATCCACTTTTCGCTCGAAATTCAAACCTGTTAATGTGTTGGCCCCGCCTAAACCACCTGTTTTCATTTAAGATGCCATCCCTCTTTAATAATTCATCACTAAAATCTCTTTGATTTCACCACGCCTGTTGGCGTTACAATTAATCAACCTGGTTGCTTTGACCCTGACTATCCGATAATCTTGATACAGATCATCAAAAAAATTATCATCAGGGCAAACATTTTTTGGGTCAGAATTGCTCAACATGACCGATGCCCCCTTTTTATCAAGCAAGCCATATATTTTCCGAAGCCGTTTTTGCTCTCTATCATCAAAAGCCCCTTTGGCATAACTGGTAAAACTCGCTGTGGATGATAAGGGGCGATACGGAGGGTCAAAGTAAACAAAGGACTCATCATCCGCCTCTTTTACGCATAACGCAAAATCACCACAGATGATTTGGGCCTTTTGTAAAATTTCATGGATACCCAGAAGATTCACTTCATTGCAAATAGTAGGGTTCTTATACCGGCCAAAAGGCACATTAAACTCGCCAGAAGAATTGACCCGATAAAGGCCATTGAAACAAGTCTTATTTAAAAAAATCAAAAGTGCAGCCCTGCGGATAAAACCGCTAGAGGCCTTTTTTCTTAAAAACGCGTTAAACTCATCCCTTTTTTCATAAAAAAGTTTTTCGCCTCCTGCCTCTGACTTCGATACATATTCTTGTTCTAACCCTTCTAATTCTTTGATAAGACGCTTAACATCCTTCTTGATGACCTGATAACAATTAGCCAAGGCTGGGTTTACCTCATACAAATAGGCCTTTTCAAAACAACCGTGCTCGGCTAACCAAAAAAACAGAGCCCCGCCACCAAGAAATGGCTCAAAATATTTCCTTATTTTTCCTTTTTTAATGCAAGCCGGAAAATAACGAGCCAGTTTTTCTATCAGTTGACCTTTTCCACCAGCCCATTTGAGAAAAGGGCGTAAGCGTCTTTGAGATGTCAGCATAGAAACTTTATTATAAACGAAATTTAAAAAATCAGAAAAAAAAGGGGAAACGATTTAAAAACAGGTTGACTGGCTAAACCGTAAACTCCTATTTATAACCGCAATGTTCATCCCCGGGCCAAGAATGGCCTTGAGCTATTTTGTCCCTAATAGGAACACAGCGCAATACTTGACCTGAAATAGTACGCCATTCTCCTAAACGCTTATCATAAACAGAACAATAAAATTTACCATTAAGGCCTTTTTGAAGATTTTCACACGGGTCTTCTAAACTGCCGCAACATGACCCGCAACAAAAACATTTCTCTTCCCAAACCTTATTTTGAGAAACCATCCATTCATGATAACGATTTAAATCAGTCATAATTTTATTTTAGTTATGTGTAGGGTGGTGCTAAATTCCAACTAATTGATATGAATTAATTTAGGGAGAAATGAAAGTATTAAAATAGCAAGGACGAGCAGGCCTATTAATAGATTAAGCCATCCATGGATGCTCTTTTTGACTGGTGGCTGTTGCGCTACTGGGAGACTTTGCTCTGGCAGATCTGGCAGGCTTTCAGGATTAACTTCACTTTTTTTCTCTAAAACTTTCACATAATCATAAATAATGCTCATTTGACCTCCTCAATACAGGTGGCCAACAGCTCTTGGGTTAACGTCTTTTCTTGCCGAATAAAACCTAACATCAACGCCCGCTCACAAAGGATATTGATTAATCGGGGCACCCCTCGCGCAAAGGTGTTTATCATGGTATACGCCTCTGGCGGGATGATGACATCGCCTAACCCAGCCTTCTGCAACCTATGATCAATATAGTCCTTGACCTCATCTGCTGATAACGGACAAAGATGGTGCTTGACGATGATGCGCTGGTAAATCTGCCTTAATTCATGGCGGTTAATTTTTTCTTTTAGTTCAGGCTGGCCGACTAACACAATCTGAAGCAGTTTTTCGTCCTTTGTTTCTAAATTGGAAAGCAGCCTTATCTGCTCTAACTGCCGAGAGCTTAAATCCTGGGCTTCATCAATCACCAGGACCGCATTGCCGTTATTTAAATTTAAATCCAGCAAAAAATGATTAAGGGTGTTTACAATATCGAGCCGGTTTGCTTTCTTTACCTCTAAACCAAAATCTTCGGCAATGGCCCGCAAAAGTTGCACCTCGCTAAAATATGGATTAAGTACCAGAGAAATTTTGACCTCAGAAGGAAGTTTATTAAAAAGCATTTTGCAAAGGGTGGTCTTGCCTGTTCCCACCTCTCCGGTAATCAAAATAATGCCTTTTCTTTCCTGAATACCATACAAAAGCACACTCAGCGCTTGTTGATGGGATTTGCTCTCAAAAAAGAAATCAGGATTGCTCGTTGTATTAAAGGCAGGTTTTCTTAAATCATAGAAATTCAGGAGTTCATGGTACATGTTTTTATAGTACCATAGAAATCATGGGCGTCAAGACTCAAAGACCTTCTAGCAGGGCATGACTAAGGCCTTAACGCCTGTTTCTTTTATAAACAACAAATTGCGGAAACTTCGGGGTGCAGATTTTTTGTACTTCCAACTGACTGGGCAATACCGTTAACTTAACCAATCTGTCTTGAGCGCCTTTCTCTAAATCATAAAGCACCACATGCCCCTCAATCCGCACGCCAACCACTTTATAAGATTGACCGTCGTCCTTCAAGACAACAGAATCTCCCACATTATATTGAGCCATATTAAAACCGTTTTCTTTCTCTAATAAAGGCCACGATAGGCGTCCGGCCCGCCATTAACCACCTTTAAAAAGGCCGGGAATGTTCTTGGCGGGATGACCATCTCTGTTATTTTATCATTAGTCACATCTTCAAATATCATGGTCATGCCCCGCTTGCCGTCATCATCTGTAAAATGTTTTACATAAACACTATAATGCGCACCCAAATAATCCCATTCCACTAAATCTTGCAATTTTGACATAACGATATTCTCCGTCTCTTATTCATAGGTTTTTTACATTAAATTACTTGCTTAAACACTCGTCCACCCACTGGTAAACCCGAACAGTCACCTTAACCATATCATCTGCATCTGACCTATTCATACTACGACATTCATACTGTACCATGTTCTTGCGGGCAATTATTTTACGTAACTGCTTAGCTTTCTCCTGAGCCCCGTCACGTGGTAAACGGGCTACAAGATCACAGACATCAAAATGGTCCTGTGACACAGAACGAACCCCTTTATCAAATACACAAATAGCATCTGCTGATGAAATAGCACATTGAACTGCCAATGTTGCTGCCGCGTTCCAGTTCTCTGTATGAAACGCTGTCAACATCTGATCATAATTATCCGCAGCCTTCTTCAAATATTCGCTGGCTGCTGATTTCGATTCTTCCCTGACCTTCTTTTCACGCGCCACCATAATTTATACCTCCAAAGGCTCTTTACCGTATAAAACGGAATATGATTTTATCAAGGTCGAAACGGGCGGCTGATTCTTCTTTAACATCCCCCTAAACTCATCAGTAGATTTAACATACGGGTCAAGTTGCGCTCCGAAATAAGACTTAAACCGTGGCGCAATGGTTAAAACAAGGGCTTGCGAAACACTTTCAACATTTGAAGCCTTTGCAACAACAACGGCAACATCAACATCACTACCCGTAACGGCTTTCCCCTTCTGAACACTGCCATAGAGAAAAACAGCAGCCACTGATTTTTGAACACCTTCTCGCTTCATTTCCTTCACAATAAAACTTCCAATCTCTTCTTTGATGCTGCTTACCGCCTTGAACATCGGACGGATCACCTTCTGGACAAGCCGATCCGCCTCATTCAATGCATAAATATGCTGCTTGCCTATCACTTCCAGTAATAGAACATTACGCGCATGAAGATATTTTAAACATTCGTGTGTTGATGGAGCAGAAAAACCAGCCAGTAAAGCGATCTGGCGACCTGTAGCCTTGAAACCCTGCCGGGAAGTCATGACGCGCAAAATAGCCGCCTTACAAGGAGAGGCAATAATCTCATCAATCGAAAATAGCATTTCCATATAAACCTATCTTTGTATAAGATTAACCTAACATATGTTAAAAAAACCTAACATATCAAGAATACCATTATTTTTATAAAAATCAAGCAAGCGATTCTCCTGGGCAACATGCATGGATTCTATTCTTTTAAAAAAATCTAACCAGCTGGAGAATTTAGGGTGATGGATGAATTCTTCTGTCGTCAAAAATGATGCTG
This sequence comes from Candidatus Omnitrophota bacterium, assembly GCA_015233375.1. Classification (GTDB taxonomy): domain Bacteria; phylum Omnitrophota; class Gorgyraeia; order Zapsychrales; family Fredricksoniimonadaceae; genus JABDGZ01. The sequence continues at coordinate 5,565 of JADFXW010000047.1, forward strand.
ATGACAATAATCAGTAATTTCCTTAATAAAAACAGGCCCAAAGGCTTTTAATTTCTGATCTCCGACGCCTGTAATATCCAGAAAACTCGCTGAGTCCATAGGCATCTCCCGGGCCATTTGCCTTAATGACGTGTCCGCAAAGATGACAAAGGGCGGAACCCCTCTTTGATCAGCTAGCCGTTTGCGCAAACGCCTTAATTGCTCAAACAAGCCTTCATCATAAGATTCACCCTTATCCCGCCCCTCCATCGATTTTTTTATCTGTTTCTTAACCGATATCTTTAATTCTGGCAGCATTAAACGTTCTTGGCTTCCCAAGAATTCTCTGCCTTGCACGGTTAGTTCAATAACAGGATATTCACCTGTCGTTTTTCTTAATAAGCCTTTTTCAATAATCCTGGTTATTATTTCTTTAAGCTGCGCTTCATTAAAATCCTTACCCTTCCCATAACAATTAAGCCTGTTATGCCCAAACTTTAGTATTCGCTCGCTGTGAGCGCCGCGAAGGATATCAACAATATATTGGCCCCCAAATCGACTGTTGGTCAAACGCACGCCATCCAAAATAAGCCGGCTGATATCATTAGCGTCAAATTCTTCCTTGGGACGCAGACAAGAGTCGCAATGCCCACAGCTGGTCTTTTCATATCTTTCGCCAAAGTATTCCAATAAAAATTTCCTGCGGCATCCAAAGCCTTCACAGAAAGCGATCATTTTATTTAATTTATCGGCGGCTCGTTGGCGTTCCAAATCATCTTCAATCTTATTAATAAAGAATTCTTGCTTGAATTTGTCTGCATAAGAATAAAACAAGATACATCTGGCTGGCAAGCCATCTCGCCCAGCCCTGCCGGTTTCTTGATAATATCCTTCTATCGAAGATGGCAGCGCATAATGAACCACAAGACGGATATCTGATTTGTCAATCCCCATACCAAAAGCAATGGTCGCCGTAATGATAGGCGTTTCATCCTTGATAAATCTATCTTGAATCGCATGACGTTCACCTGCCTCAAGGCCGGCATGATAGGCTTGTGCCTTCAATCCTTTGGAACAAAGATCCGAGGCCAATACTTCAGTATCGTTACGGGAAAAACAGTAAATGATGGCAGAACGGTTTTTATACTCAGAAGAGCGTAAAATGCCCAAAAGCTCTTTAAACGCATCATTTCTGGGAATAATGTCGTAATGAAGATTAGGACGATTAAAGCTGGAGATAAAAATACGCGGGGTCCTTAAATTGAGGTGTTCAAGAATATCCCTGCGCACACGCTCGGTTGCGGTCGCTGTAAGTGCCACGAACCCTGCCTTGGGGAAATCTTCCCGTAAATCTTTAAGGTTTAAATAATCAGGACGGAAATCATGCCCCCATTGAGAAATACAATGCGCTTCATCAACCGCAATACAACTGACCTTTAAACCGCGCAAAAACACACGGAAAGCTTCATTAGCCAGACGCTCAGGTGCTACATAAAGAATCTTTACCTGCCCTTCTTTAAGGCTATCTTTAATTCTATAAATTTCTTGAGCTTTCAAACTGCTATTGATAAATTCTGCGGCCAGTCCATTGGCCTTAAGCCCATCCACCTGGTCCTTCATCAAGGCTATCAGCGGCGAGATAACCAGGGTCAACCCATCAAACATCAACGCCGGCAGTTGATAACACAAGGATTTGCCGCCGCCGGTTGGCATCAGCACCAAGGCATCTTTGCCTGTCAGCACATGACCAATGATTTCTTCCTGCATAGGAAGAAATTGGTCGTAGCCGAAATGGGTTTTTAGTAATTCCTGTGGTCTTTTTGGCATTAAAAAGTTTATACAATAGAAAAGAAAAACGCAATTATTACATCATTGATTGATATGAATTAATTTAGGAGAAAAAGACACTATTTATTATTAATGGGCTTTGACCAACAGTCTCTTATTGTCTAATTCAGCATGTAATTGTTGTGACTTTTGACGATAAAATTCCATCTTCTCTGTAACGGTCATCCGCTTGGTTTGATTATGCATCCTGTCCCGGATTTCTCTCACCATTTTAACGGCATCAAATGTTTTCTTCATAATTGGAAACCTCCCTGGGGGAATAAATTTGCACAGACTTATACCGGGCTTTTTCATTAACTATATTAAATTGCCGAATCTTATCAAAATGAACAATATGTTTAAAATTCCAGCTAACCAATATATCTATCTCGTACACCGTAGCCAAAGCAATGTGAGCCATATCATTCTCAAATTTATCACTCAAAATATTGCTTTTACGATAAAGACTAACCAATCGGTCAACCCTTTCATCCACAACCAAAATCTCTGCTCCTAAATCTATAAGTTCGGCATATTTTCTTTTCACATGTTCTGGCGCATTGATTAATTCAGCATCAACGATTTGAGAAACAATTGGCCTAAAGTGCCCTAATCTGAAATCCTTCATTAAACCATTAGACCAAGGCGCAAATTCCTTATCAAAACAGCCCCCAATGACTGATGTATCAATATAGATTCTTGAAATTTTCATTTTTATCTCTATTAAACTATACCTCTATATAACGATTTTCGCAAATTTTAAAATCAAAGCCGGTAATTGATAACACAAGGATTTGCCGCCGGTTGGCATCAGCACCAAGGCGTCTTTGCCTGTCAGTACATGACCGATGATTTCTTCCTGCATAGGAAGAAATTGGTCGTAGCCGAAATAGGTTTTTAATAATTCATGTAGTTTTTTTGTCATTTTGAAACACATCTTATCACAACGCGGCTGATAAGCAACCGCATCTATCCAATCGAGCAGGAGGCTCACCAAAAACAAGGCCGTTGATTCCTCAACGGCCTTTAATATTAGGGGGATGAAATTTCCTAAATTATGGCATTGAAACAGAAATCGCCGCTGGGTATAAGGACTTCATATCTGCAAGCTGCGTATAAATAATCACCGGAACAGCCCTGCGTAACCCTTCCCGTTCAACCTGTGCCATGAAAGCCTTGTCCACCGTCACCTTAACCCCGCCATTCGCGTCCTTCGTAATATGCATGGCAGAATCCTGCTGGCTTAAATCGATACCACCGTCTAGGGTTTGAGCTAATGCACGATGTGACAATGTCAGGCCAGACATGGCATTATTCTCTACCGACATTGCTGTATCCCCATTCGGTTTCTGTTTACGCCAAACACCATTTCCTTGGTATTCAAGCCCCGGCGTATTTGATAACATCCGGTAACGAGATCTTAAAGTCATCCCGCCAGATCGGGGCGCATTCAAATCTGTTAATGACAATGTAATCTCTTCTCCAGGCTCAAGCTGATTTATTCTTTCTTGATAATCCTCTTCCGCTATCTGTACCAACGAAGAATCAGGGCTAGGGTCTGACACGCTCACAACTTTAGAACCATTGAAAAGAAAATAGTGAAGATAATTGTTAAATGGCATACTGTGTGAACTCTCAAAAGAACGAGGAAATAATCTAAGATCAACAAAATCAGCTGACAAAACACATACATTTATATTTCTAGAACTATAAGATCTTAGAATACGAAATGCTTGCCCAACAGGACCATCCTCTGAAGCTTTACGCTCGTTCTGACCTTCTGTGAAATGATGCAACACAATCCCTGTATCTGACTTTAAAGACTCTTCTAATTTCCTTATAACTTCTTCACTCTTCCCTGGTTCAAGAAGATCACGCATATCAATCTGACCCCTATTTTTGAAATAGTCATTTTCTAATAATTGATCCTGTACGCTTTCTGGAATTCCTGATACAAACGAAGGCCTCGTCAATCGACCTGCCCAAAGCGCGTCTTGGACTTGTTCTGCATTTACCGTATCCGATATCTCCATTTCATTCCCATGCTCAAACACCCTCATCGCTTTGTTACCCGTTGAAGGATTCTGCTGATCTTGGAGAACTGAAGGAACGTATTTCTTATATTTGTTATTAGGAAGCCGGACTCTAAATAGCTTAACTGCTAAGCCTTCTTTTTGAATTCTTAGTTCCACTTGAGCTAAAAATTCCGCCAAAGGGGTTCGGCCTGGATTGGTCAGCTCATCATTGGTCCACAGCATGTAATCATCAGGATTCTTAAAAAATTCTTGAGTTAAGTTCCTTAAGATACAACCGATGGGTTTGATTGCAATTTCTGCTGAAGCTCATTAACAATGGGCAGATTAATGACTGGCCTTATTCCCAATATTACGGGCACAAAACCTCGAATCCCTTTTAATTGTTCCATATCCTGCTTGTCTATTGGCAACGGCACACCTTTACCGTCTCGTTTAATTAACAAATTCAAATTAGCAGAATTCAAATCAATACCACCCTTCTCGAAATGCTGTAATTTAGATGCCCCCATAGCAGAATCTGGCTTAAACTGAATCCATCTTTCCCTTATTTCAGAATGGTTTACAGGTTGAACAGCACCGTCAATAAGCCATTGTTGGTGCTCCAAAGGAGTAATTCCTAAGATTTCATCCAAATTATTAGCTTTCAAAATAAAATCCATAATCTTTGAGTCTTGATTATCTTTAAAAGCAAGTTTTATAATTGAAATCGCATACGACAACTTCTTAACAATAAAAGCTCTTTGCTCAACATCTTTACCAACATAATCATTGACTAAAAGGTTTAATACGTTCTCAAACCAGTCCATTTCTCCCCAACGAAGAGCTCTTTTCTCAAACAATTTATCCCTGCCATAAGTTGAAATGAAGCCAGCAAAATGCGCATATACTTCATCGATTAGTGTCTGTTCGATTGATTTATAAGGAAGTTCTGCGGGGTGAGCCTCCCTGTATTTATTGTGTGATTGTTCGTGCCGTAATTCATAAAGAGCGTCCTGACTTCCAACCTTTATTGCTGCAAAAGTTGATACCTTAATTCCAATGTTTCCTAAAAGATTAAAAGCTTGTCCGCCTTCCATTCCACCAATGCAGCCTAATACATCCATCACATCATCAGGAATCACATAAGCACCCAACTCTTCATCGAAATTAGATACAGCGTCGTCCAGTTCATACCCCCTGACAGAAAGTCCAATGGATAATCCTATGAGCCCCATCATGCCGGCTTTTTCACTTATCGCCTTCAACAAGTCCTTCTTTAAAACCATCGCTAAATCAGCCATACCAGCGCCCTCACTAGAAATAATAAAATCTAAGTCCCCCAAGGAATTTAATGGCCCCTCTTTACCCGTGGGGGAAGGGGTTTGGTTCTCGGCATCATACAAAACACTTCCCTTAAGATCATAGACCCTAGCAACATCTTCGAGCGAAAGCACCCCCTGTCGCCGCATGTCACCATAGCTGGTCAGC
>JADFXW010000048.1 GCA_015233375.1 Candidatus Omnitrophota bacterium
TCTACAAAATACACTGTTGATCCATTCATATCATAAATAGTCACTGTTTTTAACCGGCCATCCACATCATATTGCGCGTATTGATTATTTTTAGCGTCTAACCCTATCATGTCTGGATTAATGCCAGCCGTTGCGGCCCATTTCCAATTCATATACGGCCGCAGATTTGACGGAACAATGATCTGTTGTCCCTGGACACTCGTACTTGTGCCATAAATACGCAGCAGATCAAATTGCACATCAGAACCATCAACACCACCGATCTTAATATCAGAAAGTTCACCGTCTTTACAAGGGTGAGAAGAACAACCGGAAACTGCCGTATCCAAGGTGCCTGTTTTATTAACAACCTGTCCAAAGAATAACGGGTATTGGGTTGATTTGTTCTGTAATAGGTTTGTAATTTGGGCCAGTTGAGCCACCTGGTCCGTTCCAGGAAAAAAATTTTGATACCATTGAATAAAATTGGACGAAAGAGTTTGTTGGGCAACCGTCCCTGCCTGATCCACTGAGGTATCCGTACAACTCGATGTCGCGCTTGAGGTCCTTACCAACATCCCGTAATTAACAAGATTATTAAAAATATTCCACGCATTGCAGGCCGCTGTATTGGCCCCTGTGATGGGCGCAATGGCTGTAAACTGGCTCTGATGGACTTCCATGGCCTGATCTCGCCATTCATAATATCTTCGGCATTGTTGGAGGGCTTGGCACACAGCCGCAGAAAAGGGAGGATCCAATGTAGGAGGCATGGCGCATGAAGAAGGCCGTGTTGGCGTATAGGAACTAAAACCAGCTGTTGTAAAAGGAAAATATTGACCATTAATATACATGTCCATCATGGGCATCATATTTTGAGCATCCTGCTTTTCTATAGGATACATCAATTGATAGGACAAGGTGCCTCCTCCTGCGCCCATAATCGCATTGCGTTCCAGAGCTCCATATTTATTCACATCAGGAGAAAGACGGTCTTCTATAATAGTCACGGACGCGCTGCTTCGTGAAGTGCTAACGGCTAAAGAGCTTTCCCAGGACTTGGCCATGGCCATGCGCATGGCCCAAAAACTTGTGTTTTGTGAATAGCTATTGCCGATAGCTGTTCGAATAATGGAGCCTAAAACAAAGACAAGGATGGCCCCAAAAATAGCCAGTTCAATTGCCGCTTGCGCTTTTTTCTTGAAATTAAACCTTGCCATTATTCCCCTATATGGGTATACCCTGTCTTTGTCTCCACAGAGTTGCTCAAATCACTACGGCTTGTCACAAGTCCCGTGTGTTCATCTGTTGTTGCTGAAACCGCTGTGACAGAAGATGTCGCATTGACCTGTGTTGAATATTGAATATTCGAGGTCACGTGACCAGGGTCATACTGTTCTCCTAGATCATCCACTGAGGCTTTCCAGCGTCCCTGAAGCCCTCTTTTGAAATAATTTTTCATCGTGATCGAAACCGCTATAATAATGATCACTATTATCGTATATTCTACTATTGTTTGGCCTCTGCGTGCATACATAAATATTGGTCCTTTACTGATCCGGAATAAATCCTCCCTGCGTATTGGTCAGCGTATTGGTCAACGTCGATTCATTATAAACTGTATTCATCATATAAACAGTATTTCCCTGAGAATTAACATACCCGCTTTCTGTCACCCCACGAAGGGTATTCCCTGCTGTCTGGGTCACAGAAGCCTGCGTGTATCCTCCGCCTTGATCGGTATTAAAATCCTGATCAGCGTTGCTTTGATTGCCTATTTGATCCGCTGTCACCTTAACAATACTCTGCACCCCGCGCTTGATGCCCGTTCCCATGTAGGCAAGCACGGCCACAACAATGCCCACAATAATCGTATATTCCAAAATGGTTTGTCCGCGTTGTTGAAACATCTATCTTTATCCTTGCTTCAGTCCACCACTACATCTTCGTGCAATACGCTGGTGGCTTGCTTCCCGCGCATTCTGGAGGAAGCTGACTACTGTTGACTGTGGCACTGGTCTTCTGATGATACGACCGGCCATAAACTGACGTAAAACTTGCCTCATGCCCCTTTTGAATCGTCGACATATCTTCGCTATTTTGAGCAACAAAAGAAAGGGTCCGTGTATAATACGGCTCGTATTCATAACCAATGCCATTGGCCGCCATCTGGCAATTGGCATCACAAGCACTATTAACCTGCTTGATTAAATACGTATGGGCGTCGTGTACCCTGGCCTCAAAGGCACGCTGAACAAAAAGGGTCATGGCACTCAAGGCCGCTATCACAACAAAGAAAATCATGACATGCTCTGACATGATGCTCTGACCCTTATTATCCATAAACCCGTCCCCAAAAGATCTGTCGCTTAAGGCAAGACTTAATTAACGCTTGCCAGGCTGCTTGTCATGCGGGCTGAGACATTCAGCATATCAGAGGCCGCATTATTATACACGCTGTTTAAGGCTGCTGAAAAAAAGCCTTTGTTGCCTGCGGTAGATATAATGATGATGGTAATAACAGCTGTCACGAGTAACACATATTCCACGGTGCTCTGGCCTTTATGTTGCTGCATGTGCTTATCCTCGTAGGGGGCTGTTGTAAAAGAATTTACAACAGCCCCTTGATTAACAAAAAAAGCCCTACTTGCCTCCCCAATCTTCCTGCATCGTATTGAGGATAACTGAATTTGATACCGTATTGGTCAACTCCTGGCCAATAATATTAGTTGATGACACTCCCGCATTGAATGTTTCCTGTGTATTGCTGACCTTCTTTGTGATCTTGACGGAATTAGTATTTCCTTCAGAATACTGATCCCCAATATCATCCGCGGAGCTTTTGAGCCTGCCTTGTATGCCGCGTTTGATATAGGTTTGTATGGCAAGAAGCGCGCCAATGATAACAACTATCAAAATTGCATATTCCAGCGTGCTTTGCCCGCGTTTTTTATTAAGGTATTGAAGCATAAACTTACCTCCCCTTTTTAAGGATATATGGTTAAAATCATTGTACCTGATTTATCTGTGTCTTATCATATGTTGTTGTCTGGCTACCTGTTCTCTGGCGCTGATTACTGGTATCCGCTGCAATCAAACCAGACCCTGTCCGTTTACTATCAGTTTCCGCAGAATTAACCTGATAGTTACTCTGAGAATAATACGGCTCATATTGCTGAGCGTTCCCGATATCGTTTGTCTGCTGGGCTAAATAAGTCGCGCCATCATGCATACGACCTTGTAAGGCGCGCTGAATAAAGGTTTGCATAGCAATCACGGCCGCAACCACCATGGCTATCAACAAAGCATATTCAGCGGTATTCTGAGCTTTTCTATTTTTAAGAAAATTTCTTAACATGTTATTCCTCCTGGTATAAATGCACATTTTTGTTCCTTAACTTTGCCCGTTTCCTGTCGTTACTGTAACGGCATACCCCTGCGGGGTCCCATCAAAATTACCCATTTTCGTTACCTGACTTTCCTGAATCCTGCCACTCACTTCACCAATTTGATTGACTGTTTGGTTTAAAGTGGACACCATTTGATTCCTAAACGGGCTGCTAGGATTTGAGACAAAGGCGATAATGACCGCAATCACTGCGGTTGCCAGTAAGACATACTCTACCGTGCTTTGCCCTTTTTTGTTTTTTATATACATGCTATCCTCCTAAGAAGTAATGTCCTTAACTTTGGGAAGCTTCTGTGATCAACTTCTGCTCTGCTTGAACTGAACGGAATACATAGGTGCTCAAAGCAGCCACAGCTGCTGAGATTAAGGCAACGATGATCGCATATTCTATAAGGTTTTGAGCTTGTTTGTTTCTGATCATCTTTGTCCACCACTGTTTCCGGAAGTCTGACGCAGGGCTTCCTTTTTAAAATTTATGGCTCTTTATCTATGTAAAAGCCTTTTAGAGGCTGTTAATACAAAATTCACCCTCAATCAAAGTATGCCATATATCATAATCGATGTCAACCCAAGGGGGCTTATATAATTTTTACATTTACAAGCTTGTTTTCTTTATTATAAATATACATTTTATTTAATAAAGAAGCGGCTTTTACGAGAACTTCTTTCTCTATAAATTTTGGATCTGGTATTAAATTAACTTCCATCTTGTCTGGACCTACAACATCAAATCCTGGCATGTTTAATATTTCTTCTATAACCCTATTATTTATAGCTGTTTGTGGAAAAAATAAAAATTGACATCTTTCTGCCTGAGATTGAACGTTGCTCTCCACAAAATAAATTTCAGAGCGATTAAATAACCTTTTTCTCTCCACAATATTGTTAAATCTGAACAAAATATCGTCTTTATAATCCACTATTGCTATTGAATGAATGCTATGCCCATCTGCCCTGCTCATGCACGCCTTAAAAACCTCTTCATTAGAAACTTTATCCACATTCATAGGTCTTACGTTATTAATCAGACCATCTGTTGCCTCTCTAATACAACGTTCAATAGGGAGTCTTAAATCGATAAAGACGCTCTGATCTTTTTCAAGAAAGATTTTGATGCCTTTGCTATAGGTCAAATAATATTTCCAGTCGATTTCCTTTATATTGTCTTGTGAATAAATCCCTATATCCCATAGCGCTGCCTTAAGAAAAATTTTCCCTGCTTCTTTATACTCTTGGGATGTGGCAAAATGATGCTGAATAGATAAAGGTTTGTGTTCATTTTGTTGTCCCTCTACAGACGGCTCTATTGGGGCCAACAATTTTATTTTTGCAAAACCTTCCTGTATCTGTTTCTTTTTTTCTTCAGGAATAGTAAATTTTGGTTTTCGACCGCGAGGTGTGACAATACCTGATTCTCTTAAAACATCGTGGACAGATGACTTGGAAAGACGTAGCCCAAATTTTTCAGATGCAGCTTCTGCCAACTGACGGCAGGAACAAAGCGGATTATCTTGCCTTTGGCTTATAATAAAATGAACGACTTCATCCTTTAATTTATAGGTAACTCCCATTGACACAAATCTCCAATCTGAGTGCCTGAACCACGTACTGTTCCAGCCGGTAATTCAATAGCAAAGGATGCCTTAAAGAATATGGGGGAAAGAAAAAACGGCTTAATCCCTTCACAAATCCCCACAACCTTATTGTTCCTGTCACAAAAAACAACATCGATCGCAAATTTCATAAAGAACATATGGATGGATTGGCAATGAGTAATGATTAATGCCTGGCCCGGATGGAATTCTCTTTTTCCCAATAAACCTTTCATTCTGGACAGGGGTTGACTTGCAATAATAACATCGGAGGCAATCGTGCTTTGACGGGTCAGATTGAGAATCATCATTAATGACTGGTGTTTTAAGTTCTTGTGCTGTTTTGAGGATCAAAAATGGTTTTGCTCATCGGGATTCCGCGTGTCACAAAATCATCATAACATTTGGGCACATAGCCGGTCGCGACATATTCTCCAATAATCTGGCCTTGTGGCGAAACCCCTTTTTGAATAAAGGTAAAAATGTCCTTTAATTCAGGCATCCCGTCAATCATCTTGCCTGTCAACTCTGTAATGGCTGTTATTTTACGTGTCCCATCGGAGAAACGGTTAATCTGAACAATAAGATTGATGGCTGAAGCGCACATTTCATAAATAGCCTTTAAAGGAAGCTCTATCCCTGATAACAAGACCATTGACGACATACGAGAAAGCGAGTCCTTCGGTGTGTTCGCATGCAAGGTCGTCAAGGATCCGTCATGACCCGTATTCATTGCTTGCAACATGTCCAAAACCTCAGGGCCGCGGCACTCACCAATGATGATGCGGTCTGGACGCATACGCAAGGTGTTGATAAAAAGATCCCGGATGGTAACCCTTCCTCTTCCTTCAATATTGGGAGGCCTGCTCTCAAGCCTTGCCCAATGCGTCTTGACAAGACGCAACTCTGCCGCATCCTCAATGGTGATGATGCGCTCATTATCCGGAATAAACTGGGAAATAATATTCAGCAGGGTCGTTTTTCCAGCGCCTGTTCCTCCCGATACTATCATGTTCTTTCGACCTAAAACACATATCTTTAAGAAATCAGCCATATCCGAAGACAAGCTTTTGAAACGATCCAGAAGATCTTCCACTGTATACCTGTCTTGTGAAAATTTACGGACAGTAATCATGGGCCCTTTTAAAGAAAGCGGCGGGATGATAGCGTTAATACGCGACCCATCCGGCAAACGGGCGTCAACCATGGGTGTCGATTCATCCACACGACGGCCTAAAGGGGCTATGATACGATCTATGGTGGCCCTGACCTGTTCATTGGAAATAAACCGCTTATTGGTCAACACTATCTTTCCGTTGACTTCTATAAAAATTTCGTCCTTATTATTGACCATGATGTCCGAAATAGCTGGATCAGCCAAAAAATCTTCCAGGGGACCCAAGCCTACCGCTTCATTGACTATTTCCCTGACAATCTTGGCCCTTTCCTCATGACTCGAAATAACAGATCCCGATGCTTCTGCCAAAAGATCCGTCACCACCTTTTGGGCCACCTTACGCAGATTATTCGCTTGCGCGGGATCATTTAAAATATCCTGGGACATTTTCTGCAAATTCATGCGTTCAACGAGCCCATTGTGCACGGCCCGTTTTAATTTAACAACCTCATCTTCTTCCTTTTTAAAATCCATCGCCGCATCAGCACTGCCTGGCATAATACAGAATTTCTCCCAAAACTCATTCCTGACTTTTGACTCACCATCGCTGGTGCGGACTTTCACCACATCGCTGACTTCTATATAAATGCTCTCATCCGCTAAATTATTGACTATTTTAAAGAAAGCATCCGACACCTTGGCCTTAGGGCTTTCGATAACACAAGGAACACCTCGATTCAGGGCATCGCCCACTGTCTTTCCATCAGACGGTATCAAGGCAAACACATCAATATTTAACGCCTCTTTAACATCCTGCCAGGCAACCCCTCCGCGGCTTTCTGCCCTGTTTAAGATAAGCCTGACCATTTTTAAAGGGAAATTCAATTCCTGAAGAATATCAATGCAGGTTTTTATCTGATTGACTGCCAAATTATCAGGGGTTGTAGCCAAGAAAATAAGGTTGGAGGAATCAAGGACGCTGACTAAAGCCTCATTAAAAGAACTGCCTCCGTCGACAATAATAAAATCGTATTGAGAGTTTATTTTTTTAAGAAATAATCTTATATTATCCGGAGTGATGTGGCCTATCTGCCTGGGAGATTTGGTAGCTGTTAAAAAATGAAGTCCGCAGGAGTGGATGATAACATTGTCCCTCATAACATCCACGGCTTCAATGTTGGCCAGAACATCCACAAGGCAATGGTTTGCCGTGACATTTAAAATACGGGCCATGTCTTGACTGGCCTGTAAATTCAAGTCAAGTATCAGTGTCTTCTTGCCCTTCAGGGCCAGGGCTGCTGCAATATTGGCGCTAATAAAGGACTTGCCAACGCCTCCCTTATTACTGAATATGGTAATAACCCGAGCACTCATATTTTTTTATTCTACCACGATTTTACATCAGGACAAGACCTTGGATTGTCAATATGAGGCAATGACTCTTTGTGTAAGGTCTCTCTCTGCGGCAATAGTTTTACCGTACATAATGGGGATCGTAAAAACAATATTTTGACGGACAATGCCAGATGTAAAGGCGTCATACGGGGCAGCATTTCTGGCCGCCTGCAGAGCATACTGATCTAATGTATCGTTGCCTGAAGACTCGATAACCTCTGCTTGACCCAAGGTCCCATCTTTAAGAATACAAAGCTTCAGCTTCACTGTTCCTGAAATCATGGCTCCATTGGCCTGAGGATAGGCGGATATCTCCTTGGAAATTTTCAATTGAACCATCCTCGCATACGCCGTCATAGCGATCATGTCAACCGGTGGGGGAGGCACAGGTTTTGTTTCCTTGACCACGGGCCATGCAGGAAGAGCCTCATGTTCATACTTGGCATCAAATTTTTGATAACTTGTCTTTTGTTCCTGTGTTGGAAAAACGATTTGATTATCGACAAACTTTTTGTTTGTCAAAACGGTGGGTGTCAAAATAATCACCATTTCTGTATTAGAATTTCCAGGGATGGTGCGGTTTCTAAACAGGGCCCCTACAACTGGTATTTTGGACAAAAAAGGGACCTCTGTTAATGTTTCAGAGGCTGCATACTTGATAAGCCCTGCCAGGGCAATGGTCTGTTTATTTTCCATCAACAAATCAGTGGATGCGTTACGTGTAATAAAGGCCACATTTGTGGTTGTAGAAAAGGCTGAAGAATTATCAACGTCGCGAATATCCACATTAAGCACCACATCAACCTTGCCGCTACGAATGGTGGGAGTTACCGTCATGTTCACCCCATACTGCGTATACGAGGTTGTCGTTGTCTGTGAACTGCCTGTCGCGTTAGTGGTCTGGCTTTGGATCGGAATTTCTCCTCCCACCAGGAAACTTGCCTGTTTACCGCTGACCACCACTAAACGAGGCTTGGAGATAAGCTTGGCCTTTCCTTCTTGCAGCAAAGCATTGACTGTTGCCTGTAATTGGAAATTCCTGTTAAAATTACCAACCTTAAAATAATCTCCTATAGAACCATCCGTGTGTGGTTTTGATTCCGCGTACGGCAAATTAAGCCCTGCTGTCGTATTGGTTGAACTAAGCGGAGTTCCTCCAGTGGTTGTGGAGGAATTCGAAGAAGACGAGTTGGCCGACATATTTGACCACTGAATACCTAAATTCTGTTCAAGCGTCGTGCTGATTTCAATGACCTGCATATCAATCTGGATCAACTCGTCATTCTTTTCTTTCTTCACAAAATTTAAAACACTCTCGCTATAGGGCTGCAGGATATCCCCTAACAAATCCTTGTCTTCTTTAGATACTTCTCCTGTAAGGACAACCTTGCCCATATCCATATTTTCTTCGATGCTTACTCCCTTAATATGGGCCTCCTCCAAAATCCTTGCAATACGCCCCTTGACCACCTCCAAATTCTCATTAACAACGCGGACACTCATGCTATGTTTGCCGTCTTGATCCCATAAAAACACCAAGGTCTTTCCTGATTTCTTTGCTAAAATGGAAATCTTGTCCGCTTTAACATCGGAAATGTCTGCCACCTCCGGGCTTGTCACGGAAACACGACTTAAAGCATTAACTGCTATTTGTTCAACATCACCAACAACCATATCAATAATGCCGCCATCCGCATCTATCCTCTCCTGTGCCGATAAAGGGAGAGTCAAAAGGGCCAAAAAGAAAAAAGTCGCAGCCATCCTGCCTGTATGCTTGAATGACGATTGATTCATCGCTTAAAGCTCCTTGCCGCCTCTAAAAATTTGGATACTGGGCTTGTGTTCTTCGGGTTTTTCAGCATTATCCCCGTCGGGGTTTTGGATATCAAGTCCTTGGTTCTTTAAGACATAGTCGGTCAGGGTTTTCCATGTATTGGCCTTAACCATGGTATGGTCTGTATCATTAGGTGAACGCAATGCCAACTCCATGGTCCCGTTCTTCTCGGCAAAAGCTAAAAGCCCTGCCTCTTGCGGGTCAACAGCAACCGTAATTTTTAAGAAAAGAGCAGCTTGCTGCTCATCATAGGCGCCTAAATCTTCCTCATTAGTGTTCACGGCCAACACCTGTAACCCTTGAAAAATCATCGCCGTAACTGCTTTTTTATCCATATCTTGCGCAGGAACATTAAGCTGTGCAATGACATCCACAAAATCTCCAGGATTAATCAAGCCACCTACGGCGGCTAATGAATCTATTTTAATAGTGACCGCGCGTTTACCCGCTGGCGTTTTTAAGGCCAGGGAGGGTTTACGCATTACCGCTGGCCTTGTCTCAACCTTTTGTTTGGCTAAAGCAGCAAGCTCTGCTTGTCGGGCTTGTTGTAAAGCAACAACTTGTTTTTGTAATTCTTGGGATTGTTGGGACTTGACATTCTGGAGCTCTTGGGCCAAGGCTGCCATTTGTTGATCCGCTCTTTGCTGAATACGCGTTGCCATTTCTTTTTGTTGGGCATCATATCGTTCGGCAAGAGCGCTGGTCCTGTCAGAAATGCTTGTTTGCACATAATTACTCATAAAAACAACGGAAGCAATTCCTGCCAAGACAGCAACAGTAATAATTATAAATTGTCTTTTATTTTCAATTGGCAATGCCATCCTCCTGCTTTTTTTTCAAGTATATCATATCTTTCTTTACTCTGCTTGCTTGGCTTTCCCAATAACTTGTTCAATCAATTCTTTATTATATTCTGGCTTATATTTCTCAGCCAATTCATTCAAATGGCTTAAAATAATTTTTTGCTGCTTCTGCATGGTCAAGCCATAAATCAAATCTTTCTTCACATCTGCAAATGATTTTGCAGCCCCACCTGTTTTTGAATCAACTTTCACGATATAATACCCATTTGGCCCTTTAAACACGCTGCTTACTCCGCCTTCTTCCAATGTTGCAATCGCGTTTTGCATGGCCTCAAATGGCGCGCGGCCAGATAAAAATGGTTTTAATTTCCCGCCTGTAGAGGCGTTGTCTGCTTTAGACTGGGCCTTCGCGATTTGAGAAAAATCCCCTCCCTGCAAAACCTGGACTAAAGTGTTTTTGGCGCTTGTTTCATCACTCGTGACAATTTCACTGACATGCCAGGTCACAGGCTCCACAAACTTGTCTTTATTTTCTTTATAATAGTTACGGGCATCCTCTTCGGTCGCTATGACATCTTTTGTCAAACGACTGGCCATTTCCTGGACGAGCAATGTTTTTTTGAAGTCTTCAAGGGCATCCTTGACTTCCTTGGAATTTCTCAGATCCGCGTCTTGGGCTTCCTGGACCATCAACTGTTGACGGCGCAAGTCGTCCAAAACAG
>JADFXW010000049.1:0-8680 GCA_015233375.1 Candidatus Omnitrophota bacterium
CAAATTTTAAGTCGATAGTGTTCAATAAATAATATGAATGAATCAGACCTAAAACCAGAAGAAGAAAATTTATCTCAACCCGGCTCCGAAGAAGATAAAGGGCCTGTGGAGCTTAAGGAAGCTGATGAATCAGCCCTGCAAAAGGACAAGTATGTAAGACTCCTGGCGGAATTTGATAATATGCGAAAACGCCATGAGCGGGAGCGGGCTTCCCTTATTAAATATGCCCATGAAGAGGTCATTATTGAATGTTTAAAGTTATATGATGATTTAGAGAGATCCGTGGTGGCCTTTAAGTCGAAGGACGGGATGGACGCCAATTTAGTGAAAGGTCTCGAAATGGTTTATAACAGCATGAAAGATTTAATGAACCGATATGAGGTCAAGCCTATCACGGCTGTAGGAAAACCATTTGACCCGCACACCCAGGAAGTTTTAATGCAGCAGGAGACGCCAGATTTTCAGGATGGTGTGGTGATGGAAGAGTTGGAAAAAGGATACACTTTAGGCGGCAAGGTGGTCAGGACAGCGAAGGTTAAGGTCGCAAAAAACACAAACAGTTGAGTATAAACTCTCATTTTCAAGGAGGATATTATATGGGACGTGTTATTGGAATCGATTTAGGGACATCAAATTCAGCGGCAGCAGCCATGGAAGGCGGCAGGCCGGTTATTATCCCTTCTGCGGAAGGTGCAGGGGTTTCCTCAGGCAAGGCATTTCCATCCTTTGTGGCTTTTACCAAGGACAATCAACTCTTGGTTGGTGAGCCAGCCCGTCGTCAAGCACCTATCAATTCAGAGGGCACGATTTATGCCTCAAAGCGTAAAATGGGCACGGATTTTAAATTTAAGGTTTTTGGCAAGGATTACACGCCACAGCAGGTGGGCTCTTTTATCTTACAAAAGATAAAGGCTGATTCGGAGAAATTTTTAGGTGAGACGGTGGATGGCGCTGTCATCACGGTCCCTGCGTATTTTAATGATAATCAGCGTCAGGCAACCAAGGATGCAGGCGAGATAGCAGGCCTTAAGGTTTTGCGCATCATTAATGAGCCAACCGCAGCCTGTTTGGCGTATGGTTTGGACAAGGCAGGCAAGGAACAGAAGATCATGGTCTTTGATTTAGGCTGCGGGACCCTTGATGTGACTATTTTGGAAATGGGTTGGGATGCAGCGTCTAAGGCGGCGACCTTCGAGGTCTTGTCCACTTCCGGGGACAATCAATTAGGCGGCACAGACATGGATAATGCCTTGATTGAGTACATTATTACAGAATTCAAGAAAGAATCAGGGATTGATTTGCGTAATGACAAGATGTCTTTTCAGCGCCTTCGTGAGGCCGCGGAAAAAGCCAAGGTGGAGCTTTCAAGCACGGTCGCCACAGAAGTGAATTTGCCGTATATTACCGCGGATGCCACAGGCCCGAAACATTTAACGATGAAAATCGACAGGGCTAAATTGGAAAGTCTTGTGTCCCCGCTCATTGATAGATGCCGTGGCCCGGTCCGTCAAGCCATTAAAGACGCTTCTTCTAAATTAGGGGAAGAGGTCAAGATTGACCGTGTGGTCCTGGTGGGCGGGCCGACCCGTATGCCTATTGTGCAGCAATTCTTGGAAAAGGAAGTTGGTCAAAAGATTGAAGGTGGTATTGACCCCATGGAATGCGTGGCCTTAGGTGCTGCGGTACAGGGGGCCATTATTACCGGTGATGCTAAGGAAGTTCTTTTGTTGGATGTGACCCCGTTGTCTCTTGGGATTGAGACCATGGGAGGCGTTTTTACAAAATTAATTGAACGTAATACCACTATTCCAACTAAAAAATCGCAAGTGTTTTCAACCGCAGATGACAATCAAACAGCGGTGACGATCCGAGTCCTGCAGGGTGAGAGGCAGATGGCCAATGATAACACGGAACTTGGACGGTTTGATTTAGTGGGTATTCCTCCAGCGCCGCGCGGTATCCCGCAGGTTGAGGTGTCATTTGATATTGACGCCAACGGTATCGTTCATGTGGGGGCCAAGGACAAGGCCACAGGCAAGGAGCAGAAGATTCAGATAACCGCAAAGACCAAGCTTTCAGAAGCTGAAATTGAAAAGATGGTCAAAGAAGCAGAGAAATTCGCTGAAGAAGACAAGAAACGGCGTGACGAAGCGGAGCTGGTGAATCAAGCCAATACCCTGGTTTATTCCACAGAAAAAGCATTAAAGGATTATGGGGATAAGGTCTCTGCAACCGAGAAGGAAGCGGTCGAAAAAGAATTAACGGCCCTTAAAGACGCTGTTAAGGACAAAAATCAGGATAAGATGAAATCTGCGATGGAGTCTTTACAGAAAGTCAGTCATAAATTAGCAGAAGAGATGTATAAGGCCGCCGCCGCTCAAGGACAAGGCGCTCAGCCTGGCGCGGGTGCCCAAGAGCCTGGTCCTGAGGCCAGCGCAGGTGCTGGAAGCCAGGGCGAGGCCAAGCAAGATAAGGGGAAAGATGACGTGATTGACGCGGATTTTAAAGCATCGAGTGATAAATAATGAAAAAAGATTATTACGAAATCCTAGGGGTGCCGAAGACTTCCACGATTCCTGAGATTAAGAAAGCGTATCGTTCTTTGGCATTGAAATATCATCCAGACCGTGTTGAAGGGCCACAGAAAAAAGAAGCTGAGGAGAAGTTTAAGGAAATTTCTGAGGCTTATGGCGTTCTTTCAGACCCTCAGAAGAAACAGACCTATGATCAATTTGGTCATCAAGGCATTGATCAGAATTATACGGCAGAAGATATTTTCAGGGGAGCGGATTTCTCCAGTATCTTTGGTGGAGATTCTGATTTGGGAGATATTTTAGGCCGCATGTTTGGCTCTCAGTTTGATTTCGGTGGTGGTGGAGGCGCACGTTCACAACGCCGTCGCGGGCATGACATCCAGTATGAGGTTGAGCTGACCCTGGAGGAAGCCTACAGCGGGCTTAAAAAAGAAATTAAGTTCCCACGACATGATTTTTGTAAAAAGTGCGATGGCTCGGGCGCTAAATCAGCGTCTTCATTAAAAACCTGCTCCTCTTGCGGTGGTCAGGGGCAGGTGGTGATGGCCAACGGCTTCTTTAGGATGGCCCAAACATGCCCGAAATGCCAAGGTTCAGGCAAGATTATTACGGAGCATTGCCCTGAATGTTCTGGTCGGGGTATGGTCAGGGTAACCCGTACGGTTGAGATAAAGATACCGCCAGGGGTTGATAATGACTCCCAATTGCGTGTCCGTGGTGAGGGAGAAGCGGGCAGTGGAGGCAATGGGGATTTATTTTTGTTTATCAGGGTCAAAGACCATCCTGTTTTTGAACGGGGAGGTCTTGATTTGCGCATGGATTTACCGGTTTCGTTTGTGAAGGCGGCTTTAGGGGGCGAAGAAAAGATAAAGACCCTTAAAGAAGAAGTGATTATGAAGATTCCTGAAGGTACGCAAAGCGGTAAGGTTTTCCGGATGAGGGGGCAGGGAATGCCGGATGTTCATGGCCACAATGAGTGCGGGGATTTGTATGTGAGGGTGATGGTTGCCGTACCGAATAATTTAAGCAGCCGCCAGCGTGAATTATTGGAAGAGCTTGGCCGTGAATTGGGAGAAACAAACGGCAAAGCGTCTTTTAAGGAGAAATTAAAAAAAGCGTTCAAATGATTGAATGGAGATTGTATTATGCCAACCTATGAATATGAATGCCAGGCCTGCGGGCATGTGTTTGAAGAATTACAGGCCATGACAGATGCCAAATTGACCAAATGCCCCAAATGCCGTAAAAGTAAATTGGTCCGGCTTTTAGGGAGCGGTTCAGGGATGATTTTTAAAGGCTCAGGTTTCTATGAAACGGATTATAAAAAGAAATCGGCGCCTGCTCCTGCAAAGAAAGAAACGCCTAAATCAGACTCAACTCCTCATTCCTGCTGCAGCGGATGTCCGCATAAGAAATAATAAAAAAGCGCCTATAGAGGCTTTTGATTTATTTGAATGATTTTTTATTTTTTGTGATATAATTACTGGCTTGTAACAGGAATTTAACCTATTATCCCGGAATTTGCAATAGACATGGCGAATAATCATAATTTATTGGCTTATAAAGCGTTGAAAAATACTCGACATATCACTGTGGATATGCCTGCGTTTTTTCAAAACTTTATAAGCCAATATCTTACGATTCTTCATCCATGTCTATTGCAAAATCCGGGATTATTTAACAATTAATTAAAAAGAGGGCATTATTCATGTCAGCGTTAAAGCCATTTCCGGCCGTTTTTTATAACAAGGAAAAAATTGAAAACCTTTCCAACGTATTTTGTCCGCCTTATGACATTATTTCTAAAGAACAGCAGGAGGCGTACTATAAGCAGGATCCGTATAATTTTATTCGCTTGGAGTTGGCTAAAGAGACCCCTAAAGATGATGATAAGGACAATAAGTACACCAGGGCCCGCAAGACTTATGAGGAATGGTTAAAAAAAGGGATATTGAAGCAAGATACAACCCCATGTATTTATTTTTATAAGCAGGATTATAAATATCAAGGGCAAAAATATACCCGCATGGGATTTTTGGGGCTATTGAAAATCAATGAAGATTCAGGGGTTCGTATTTTACCGCATGAGCACACTCATGCGGCTGCAAAAACGGACCGATTGACGCTTTGGAGCACCTTGAAGACAAACTTGAGTTCCATTTTTGTGGGATATGCGGACAAGGCTGGAAAGATAGATAGGGTTTTTATTAAAGAATTAGCCAATCAAAAGCCTTGTCTTGAGGCGATAGACCATGATAAGGTCAAACATACGGTCTGGCGCCTTGAAAATCCTGACAAAATCCAGGAAATTGTGAACATTATCGATGGTCAGGATCTTTTTATTTGTGATGGGCATCATCGATTTGAAGTTGCTAATCAGATTCGCCGCGAGTCTTTAAAGAAGGCCAAAAGAATAACAGGCGAGGAACCTTATAATTATGTCATGACTTATTTTACTAATATGGATTCCAAAGACCTGCAGATATTCCCGATTCACCGCATTGTTAAGAAATTTCCCATCAGTGTTAATCTTTTAGAACAATATTTTCGTATTGATAAGGTCAAAACAAAGATTGATTGGCTGGTCCTTTTAGCGCGCGCTGGTCAAAATGAACATTCTTTTGGTTTATATAACAAGCAAGGGATGTTTTTGCTGCGATTAAAGAACCGGACCTTGATTGATAAAATGGTCCAGGAAGGGTCTAAGGAATACCGAAGCCTGGATGCGGCTATCTTAAAAGCGTTTATTTTCGATCAAGTAGGTGTTGCCAGTGAGGACGTGGTGTACTCAAAAGACCCGGAAGAGGTGATTCAAGCGGTCAATGAAGGTCAAGCTGAAGCTGGTTTTATTTTAAATCCTGTTCAGGTTGGGCAATTGCGGGCCATTGCGCTTCATGATGAGCGTATGCCGCCTAAGACCACGTATTTTTATCCTAAGGTTTTGTCAGGATTAACGATTTATAAGATGGATTAATGGTTTTTTAAAATATATGTCATTATTTGGAAAATCTAACTATACCTTCATTAAAGTAAAACGCAAAGAGATACCCATTGGCGTATGGACCAAGTGCCCTGGTTGTGAATCTCCAGCGTATTCGAAGGAATTAAAAAATAATTTGAATGTATGCCCGAAATGCAGGTTTCATTTAAGTCTTACCGCCAGGGATCGTGTTGAGCATTTGATTGATGAAGGATCCTTTGTGGAGCATGATGCCAATCTTTTTTCGTCTGATCCTTTAAAATTTCAAGGCGCTAAAGCGTATAAAGATAAACTCAAAGAAGACCAGGAAGCCACGGATTTGGATGATGCTGTTATCACAGGCCATGGGTGTATTGAGGGTCATCAGGTGGGTTTTGCGGTCACAGATTCCAGGTTTATCATGGGTTCCATGGGATCTGTGGTTGGCGAAAGGATAACACGGATAATTGAGTATGCCACTAAAGAAAAATGTCCTGTGATTATCATTTCTGGTTCTGGCGGAGGGGCCCGTATGTATGAAGGGGCCATTTCTCTGATGCAGATGGCTAAAACCTGCGCGGCCCTGGAGCGTCATGCCCAGGCTGATCAACTTTATATCTCAGTTTTGACTAATCCCACCATGGGAGGCATCATGGCTTCTTTTGCAGGGGTAGGGGACATTATTATTGCTGAGCCAAAGGCGTTAATTGGTTTTGCGGGCCCGCGTGTTGTGGAGCAGACCATACGCCAAAAATTACCGCCTGGTTTTCAGCGTTCGGAATTTATGTTAGCCCACGGGATGATTGATATGATTGTGGAGCGTCAGGATTTAAAAGGGGTGTTGGCCCATACCATTGCCTACGCCCAAGAGTAATTATTTATGGCCAATATACGGATTAAGAATCTTTGTAAAAGTTATAAAGGCACGACCAACGCGGTCAATAATGTTAATTTGGAGATCGCGGACAAGGAATTTGTGGTGTTGGTCGGCCCATCAGGTTGCGGGAAATCAACGACCTTGCGGATGATAGCAGGGCTTGAAGAGATTTCTTCTGGTGAGATCTGGATTAATGATAGATTGGTCAATAATATCCCTGCCAAAGACCGCAACATCGCCATGGTATTCCAAAATTACGCCCTTTATCCTCACATGACGGTATTTGAAAATATGGCGTTTGGCCTGAAATTACGGAATTACCCCAAGGATGAGGTTTTAAAACGCGTGCATGAAGCCGCAGAGATATTAGGAATAAAGCCCTATTTGGAAAGACGTCCGCGGGAGCTTTCTGGGGGGGAACGCCAGCGTGTTGCTTTAGGCCGGGCCATTGTGCGTAAACCATCTGTTTTCCTTTTTGATGAGCCGTTATCTAACCTGGATGCCAAGATGCGCGTTCTCATGCGCACGGAAATCCATAAATTACGCATGCGTCTTCAGACGACCTTTATTTATGTGACTCATGACCAGACAGAGGCCATGACCATGGGGGACCGTATTGTGGTCATGAATAAAGGGCTGATTCAACAATGCGCGGATCCCATGACGGTTTATGATAAACCCGTTAATAAATTTGTGGCTTCTTTTATTGGTTCGCCACCCATTAATTTCATGACAGGTCAAATCATTAAAAAGGGGCCAAAATATTTTTTTCATGAAGGAAAGTTTCAGGTTAAACTGGTGGATACGATGTATCCGAAAATGGCCCCGTACAGTGGCCGAGACATTATCATGGGGGTCCGTTCAGAGGATATTTACGATAAACTCTTTGCCTCGGAAGCCTCGCCGGACAATACCGTACGGGCCACTTGTGAGGTTGTCGAGCCTTTAGGCAGTGAGGTCTACCTGTATTTGAGTTGCGGCAAGCATGGCTTTATCGCGCGCGTCGGCGCTCATGACAGGCCGCAGGTCAATCATGACATGGACCTGGTGTTCGACATGAGTAAGGTACATTTCTTTGATCCAAAAACCGAAGAAACCATTATCTAGGGTTTTTTTCCTTGTCCTGTTTTCCTTCTTTGTTCCCTTGGCAGGCTTTTTTGTTTATGCCATCAAGAACCCTACCGCCTATTTTTTTCTTTCTATAGCTCTTCTTTTAGATATCTTTCTTTTATTTGCTTTTCATGGGCGCCTGCAAAAAAAACAAGCCAACATTTCATTGCTTAAAGAAGAATATTTTGAGAAAGCGAATTTGATGAAAATCGAACTGCAGCGGGAATGGGACAGCATTGCCTCGCTGCGCTTGAAAA
This sequence comes from Candidatus Omnitrophota bacterium, assembly GCA_015233375.1. Classification (GTDB taxonomy): domain Bacteria; phylum Omnitrophota; class Gorgyraeia; order Zapsychrales; family Fredricksoniimonadaceae; genus JABDGZ01. The sequence goes on from JADFXW010000049.1 coordinate 7,738, forward strand.
TCGTGAATTACGCCAAGCTCAAAGACCTGACAGAAAAGTTAAGCATGTGCTTAAGCCTGCAGGAGACGTCTAATACCTTGTCTCAAGAGGTTTCAAGGCTTTTTAACCATAAAGATATTACTGTCATTTTGTACCTGTTTCATTCAACCACCGGAGAGCTTGGGATTTCGTCCTCTCAAAAAGGACAGATGCAAATTCATCTGAAATCCAAAAAGGGGGACATCTTTGACCGTTTTGTCGTCAAGACCTTGCATCCGTTATTGGTGGAAGATGTCAAGACGGATTTTCGTTTTGATTTAAATAAAATGGATGGAGAAGATAAAAGGCCCATCCGTTCACTGATTTCGACCCCTTTGATTGTAGGGGAAAAGATATTGGGTATCCTGCGCGTGGACAGCCCTGTGGCGCACCAGTTTTTCACGGATGATTTAAGGTTCTTGCGGACCATTTCAGACTTGACCTCCATTGCCATTGAAAACGCGCAGCTTTATGAACACCTGCAGATGATGGCGATCAAGGATGGCCTGACAGGGCTATACTTAAGACGTTTCTTGCAAGAAAGGCTTGGGGAAGAAATCTCACGTCAGTTACGCCGCGAAGGGTTTTTAAGTTTTCTCATGATTGATCTGGATCACTTTAAAAAATATAACGATTTGTTTGGTCATATGGCTGGCGATATTGTTCTGCGGACGATAAGCGAAATACTAGAGGCCCATTTTGGCCAGCCTGGGAATTTGGCCTGTCGTTATGGAGGAGAAGAGTTTTGTGTTTTATTGCCGGACTGTTCGAAACAAAAAGCCGTTCAATTAGCCAATGATTTTAGAGTAAAAATAGAAAAACGGGAAATTATTTTACGTCGGAAAAAGACGAACGTGACTGTTTCTATCGGGGTTGCGTCATTTCCTGTTGATGCTAAAGTTGCGGATGATTTGATATTTAAAGC
>JADFXW010000049.1:8690-10655 GCA_015233375.1 Candidatus Omnitrophota bacterium
TTGTATACAGCCAAGAAATCAGGGCGCAATAAGGTGTGTGCGGCATGATGGTTATTTTTATTATTTTAACGGTGGGTTTTGTGAGTGCTGTCTTTTATTTGGCCCAGATCGTTGTCCTGGGCGCAGAACAGCGGGCCGATGAAGATGTGTTAAGGTCTAAGGAGGCTTTTGGGAAGATTATTGACCAAAGAGATCTTGCACGCCAAGAGAAGTCAAAGCTAGAGCAAGAGGCTGCAGAGATTTTTACGCTTTTTGATATGACCAAGGAGATAACACGGCATACGAATGAGCAAGAAGCTTTTGATATTTTTTGTAAGAAATTGAAAGAAAACATGAGCATTGAAGATTGTAAGCTCATGCAAGAGGCAATAAACACGAGCGCTGAAGGGCCCCCGAGCGGGTATTCTGCGTTTGTGTTAAAGAGCAAAGAGAAGAAATTGGGGGCATTGCTCTACAAGGGCTTGCAGACCAAAGATAAAGAAAAATTTGCTATTTTGGCCCATCAGTTTGCCTTGGCCTTGCGGCGGTTGGAATTGTATAAGGACATTGAGACATTGGCTATTACGGACGGGCTCACAGGGGCGTATACCCGTCGGTATTTTTGTGGCCGCTTTGATGAAGAGATAAAGCGTTGTGCGACCCACAAAAGCAGCATGTCTTTTTTAATGATTGACGCGGACCATTTTAAGACAATCAACGATAGTTACGGGCATCTGACTGGAGATATGGTCCTTAAGGAGATTGCGCGAATAATCCAGGATAATGTGCGCGCTATTGATATTGTGGGGCGTTTTGGGGGTGAGGAATTTTGTGTTATTCTGCCTGATTCAGACAATGATGGCTCCAATGTGGTGGCCCAGCGTATCCGAAGGGCCATTGAAAAACACCCTATCAAGGCGTATGATAGCACCTTGCATGTGACTGTCAGTATTGGACTTGCTATTTATCCTTCTGACGGGAAGGTCATGGAGGAGCTGATGGATAAGGCGGATTGGGCCTTATACCGCGCCAAGTCGCAGGGGCGCAATTGCGTTGTTACCTTTGGGCAGTATAAGAAATAAAAATAGATAATTTTTTGATAGTGGACGGACGGGGTGAAATTGTTTTTTTAAAGGGACGGGTCATTTTTTAACGCCTAAAATTAGTCATGGCCTTCGGTGGCCAAACAACTCGCCCTTTATTCTTTTAAGAATAAAGGGCTCAAACAAGTTTGGCCATTTTAGCCCTGATGGGCTAAAATTCCCTCGGTCCTGACCAATTTTAGGCTAAAATGACCAAGTCCCTTTAAAAAAACAATTTCACCCCGTCCTGATCCTTGATCACTTAATTTATTTAAAATTTTAAAGAACAAAAATAAATTTAATGATTTTTATTTTAATTTTTCCTATCATCTTGGTTGTTTTCTCTATCTTGCTGACAAAAGCCGCAGGCCCGTTTTGGCAATATGCGGACCCTTCGTATATTTATCTTTTAAACAGCATTAATTTGGTCAAAGGTCTGCCGTCGGCGTATGTGGACCACCCCGGCGCCCTTTTGCAGCTTTTAGGCCAGGTGGTTATTTCCATTTTAAACCTTGGCAGGCCGGTGACCCAAACCGTTTCTCATGTTTTAACGAATCCGGAATTTTATTTACAAGCCATCAATATTGTTCTCCTTATTCTTATTCCCATTTCTTCCATTTTATTAGGGGTGGCTGTTTTTCGTAAGACCAAGGATGTCACCGCGGTCCTTTTATCTCAATGGCCCAATATTTTCCTTTTAACCTTGCGGGCACAAGCGTTTAATGCGCCTATGATTCACGCGATTTTTGGTAATGTGGATGATGAGCCGGTATTGTTAATAATCCTTGGATATTTTCTTAAGAGATCTTCTGACCATACATGCTTTTTAAAATGATAAAGTCCCCAGGTACAAGAGCCTGAAATGTCCCTGCTATCTGCGAAGAAGGAAAAATAATCTGGATAT
>JADFXW010000004.1:0-1933 GCA_015233375.1 Candidatus Omnitrophota bacterium
AGATGTTGATGTTAGTTTTTTTGATGAGCTTGGCGAAAATGATATTTTATTTGTTGATAGCAGTCATGTTTCGAAGACGGGTAGTGACGTAAACCACATTCTTTTTAACATTTTACCTAAACTAAATAAAGGAGTTTTAATTCATTTTCACGATATTTTTTATCCATTTGAATATCCGAAGCCATGGGTATTGGAAGGAAGATGTTGGAATGAGGATTATTTATTGCGCGCATTTTTAAGTTATAACAATTCATTTGAAATAGTTGTTTTTAATACATTTCTTGAACATTTTCATGAGGATTGGTTTAAAGAGAATATGCCATTATGCTTAAAAAATAAAGGGGGCAGTATTTGGTTAAGAAAAATATAGCTGTAGCCGGACCATGGTTGCGTCCGTTTTAGATATTCTAGAAGTTTTGTCAGAGGTGTTCCGCTGCATCATTAATTGATAAAGCCTCCCGTAAGCTTTTAGATAGCTGCTTCTGAACAGATAATAAGAGGCGCCTATTTTGTTGGAAATTGGTCATAACATCTTTAAAAGGCAAACGCTGTGATCGAACATAATCTTATTAGTATTATAACTCCGGTTTATAATGGAGAGAAATTCATTGAGGCGTGTTTAAAAAATGTCATTGCCCAGGACTCTCCTTTTGTGGAACATGTTATCATTGATGGCGCTTCAAGTGATAGGACTATCGATATAGTAAAGGCTTACCAACAACGGTATGCCCATATTTCCTGGATATCTGAGAAAGATAAAGGACAACCAGATGCCATGAATAAGGGTATTCAAAGAGCCAAGGGTGAGATTATAGGGGTTCTTAATGTGGACGATTATTATGAAGAAGGGGTCCTAACAAAGATTTTGCAAATTTTCAAGACATTGCCGGTTCCTAGTTTTATTTGTGGGAATTGTAATTGTTGGGATGATAAGGGAATTCTTAGTTATGTGAATATGCCTAAAAATCTTGGATTCAAAGAACTGTTGTTAGGGGAACATACACATCCTTTCCCTGTCAATCCTTCAGCGTACTTTTATCATAAGGCCATTCATCAAATGATAGGAATGTATGACTTGAAAGAAGATAATGCTTTAGACTTGGATTTTGTTTTTCGTGCTGTCCGAAAGGCTCATGTCTATTATTTTGATGAACTTTGGGGTAATTATCGTTTGCTCAAAGGCACAAAGACGGTTAGACTTATGGAAAGTGGGGGGTTAGATTTCGTTCAAGAAAGAATTTTTCAACATTATAGAAACCAATTGTCGTGGCCGGATAGATTTTTTGTTTTTATTTATGGAAAAGCAACAAAGTTCTTATTTAAGGGACTGAATGACCTTAAACACCTCATTAAAGCAATGTGTAGGAAAACAAGTCACAATGGAAAATAGGATAATTTCCTGATAGGAAGGTTTTTTATTATTCTTTCTCAATAAACATAAGCTTTAAGTCGTTTTAAATAGCAAAATAATCCAATGGCCTTAAATCTTTATAGAAAAATTTTAGTGACTGGAGGTGCTGGATTTATAGGAAGTTATTTTGTCAGACAGAGTCTTCGGGAAGGGTATGAAATTATCCTTGTTGATAAATTGACCTATGCTGGCGATTTGTCAAGGCTTGCGGATGTTCGTGATCGTATTGTTTTTTATCGATCAGATATCTGTAATGAGAAGGTCTTATTGAAAATATTTAGGGCCAATCAACCAGATGCTGTCGTTCATTTTGCAGCCCAGACACATGTTGATCGAAGCATTCGTTCTTCAGTAGATTTTATCCAAACAAATGTTGTTGGGACAAGAGTTTTGCTTGATGTCATCAAGCAAATCGGGGTAAAACGATTGGTCCATGTTTCGACGGATGAGGTTTACGGTAATGTTCTTCAAGGGCTGTCACGCGAGGATTCGCCGATGAAACCAAGTTCTCCCTATTCAGCG
>JADFXW010000004.1:1975-42149 GCA_015233375.1 Candidatus Omnitrophota bacterium
TTTGTGTCAATCCTAGGTGTGCACCGTTGGATTATCCGCGCTTATTGTAAGGCAGTGTAATAGCTATGGTCCCTGGCAATATCCAGAGAAATTTATCCCCGTTGTTATTAATCATGCGATGCATCATAAGGCGGTCCCTGTTTACGCGAAAGGCTTGAATCAACGGGAATGGCTTTTTGTCAGCGATTGTGCCAGCGCTATTTTAAAGGTGCTTGAAAAAGCCAAGGATGGTTCGATATACAATATTGGCAGCAATATATCCATCAGGAACATTGATCTGGCTCGAATGATACTGGATATGCTTGGAAAATCATCAAGGTTTATCAAGTTTGTGTCAGATAGGCCAGGGCATGATTTTCGTTACGCGCTTGATTCTCATAGAATTACAAAAGAATTAGGATGGCGCCCCAAGGTTTCGTTTGAAGAGGGGATAAGAGAAACCCTGCTTTGGTATCAAAAGAATAAATTTTGGTGCAAAAAGAAGGTTGCGTTTGGAAATAAAACATAGTTGGGCCGTAAAATTGATGGTTATATCGAACTTATTAGCTGAAAGGATGTTCAATGAAGGTCCTTTTTACAACACGCGTTTTAGAGCATCCGGCAATAGGCGGGCCGGCCTTGCGCGTTGAAAATTCAATCAAAGCACTTTCCAGAGTATGTGATCTTTTTATCGTCTCCCGTTTGTCTAAGTCTGTCATCGGCCAAGAACGCGCTGAATCATTTTATAAGGAGTATTGCAGGGAATTTTTGTATGCGCCTTCTGCTCGATGGAGTAGGAATCGATATGTACGTAAACTACAGACAGAGTGGCATAAGGCCATGCGTTACCAAGATGATGAAAGGTTTATTATCGATCAGGTTGATGAGAAAGGCGTGGATGTCCTTTGGTGCGGGTTTGGGAATAGATCTTTTGAGCTGATCGAACGGATTAAGGCCCAGCGGCCATTGCTTAAGATCGTCTGTGACACGGACAGTGTTTGGTCGAGATTTGAGTTGAGAGAACTGCCTTTTGAAACAGATCCCAAGCAGAGGAAGAAAATTCAAAAAGACGGTTATCGGACTGCGGCCTGGGAACGGAAGATCGTTTATTTGTGTGAAGTAACAACAGCGGTCTCTGAGGTGGATGCTGTCTATTATCGTGCTATCGCCAACGACCCCCAACGCGTTATGATATTTTCTAATGGGATTGACCTTAAGACCTACGAGGCCCCCCATCCTTTTGTCGCTGGTTTTAAAAAGCCATGTATTTATTTAGCAGGGAGTTTTTTCCGTGAGGATTGTCCGATGCATCGTGCGGCAAGGTGGATAGTTGAAAAAGTATTTCCAACATTACAAAAGGCAATCCCGGACATTCATTTTTATATTGTAGGCAAGGGAAGCGATGTGATTTGTGGTAAATACAATGCTCCTGCGATTACGGTCACTGGCAAGGTCTCTTCGGTATTGCCGTATCTTTGTCATTCTGATGTTGCTCTGGTGCCTTTGCAATTTGAATCTGGGACTCGTTTTAAAATCATGGAAGCAGGCGCATGCAAGGTGCCGATTGTTTCCACGGCCCTTGGAGCAGAAGGTATTCCTGTTATTCATGAGCAGGACATCCTTCTGGCTGACAATCCGGAAGACTTCACAAGATCGATCATAAGGCTTATACGGGACAAGGACCTGGCGACATGGTTAAAAAACAACTGTTATGAGCTTATTCGAAAGAAATACAGCGTTGAATATCTTTCCACAGAAGCAGAGCTAATATTACAAAAATTGGGCGCCATGAAATGAAAGAAGAGAAAATATTTAGATTCCATTCGTAAAAAATGTTAGTCACCAAAAGGACCTGGCATGTCTGTCGAACACATTATTCATAATAAACGCACGTTGGCATTGATACTGCGTCATGATTTTAAAAAAGACGGGATCCATTTTTTTACGCCACAAGATTTTTCTCAGCAGTTGGCGTATATGAAACGTCCCAAAGATTATGTTATTGACCCTCATGTCCACAATCCAGTCATTCGCCATATTGAATGGACCCAAGAAGTCCTTTTGATTAAAAGCGGCAAGGTGCGCGTTGATTTTTATGATGATAAAAAGGTTTTTCTAGAAAGCTGTATTTTAGGGGCAGGGGACGTGATTTTATTGGCCCAGGGAGGCCATGGATTTACCATGCTTGAAGAAAGTGAAATCATTGAGGTCAAACAAGGCCCTTATGCAGGCGAACAAGATAAGGTGCGTTTTAAGGGGATTTCCCATGATGACAAATAAGAAAATAGCCGTTGTGCTTTATCGTTACCCTTTGAGCATATCGACGATGATAATCGCTGCTATTGCTTTATTAAGCCAACACAATAAGGTTGATGTCTTTCTTGATGATAAGCAAAGACTGACTTTTAAATGCGACCCATGGCTGCAGGCGCTGATTGTGCCAGGCACGAAGAACCCTTTTGCGATTTTTTTACGTAAAGCAACGAATAAATTGAGGATTCTTTTTTTCTCGGCGTTTGGCAGGTTTTATTCTTTTTCTTGGGAAAGCATCAATTTTGATCTTGTCCGGTTTTCCAAGGCCTTGCGCGGGCAATTCTCCAAGAATCAATACGATATTGTCATTGCCATAGAAGCCAAAGGCTTGATAGCCGTTGATAGGGCGGAAGTTTTTAAGGGGGATTTGATTTATTTTGATATGGAATTGTTAGATTGGTCCCCGAAGCATTGGGCGCACATGGATAAAGTGGAATTAAAGAAGAGACAATTTGCGGCTTTACAAAAGGTCAATCATGTGATGATAACAAGCCCTAAAAGGGCAGAGATATTTGCTCAAATGAACAAATTTAACCCGGAACGCATATCGGTCTTGCCCGTTGTACCGCTCAAAAGAAAGGTCTTACAAAGGTCCAGGTATTTTAGAGATAAGTTTAAGATACCTGAACATCAAGTGATTGTGCTTTATGCGGGGAATTTTTCCGCTTGGGCGCAATGCCTTGAAATAATAGAAAGTATGGACAACTGGCCTAAGGAAGCGGTATTGGTGATGCACACGGGGTACGGGAAGCAGGTTAAAAATTTAGATTATTTTAAGGCCATGGAAAAGAAGGCTTCTGGGCGTCAGGTCTATTTTTCGTTAGAGCCCATGCTTTATCAAGATATCACGGAGGCCATGACATCAGCGGATATTGGGCTTGCTTTTTATGAGAATCTAGATGCTAATTTTTATGAAATTTGCTTTTCATCGAACAAGATGGCTGAATATCTCGCCTCAGGGCTGTCTGTCATTACGTCTCCTTTTGAGGGGCTTAAGGAATTCGTTGAAGGGCATGGAATAGGGAGATCCGTTGATTGTGCTGATATAGGAAAGGCCGTCCAAGACATTATTCAAAAAGAGCGAGTTTATCGTGAAAATGTAAAAAAATGTGTTGAAAAATTCTTTATTTTTGAGGATTATTTTTCGAAAGCATGGCTGCGTTACGAAAAGTATGCAGGCCTATCACAAACAAGTCCTCATTAATTGAGGCGCAAGGAAGAAAGATGATAAAAGAGACCCAAGTTAAAATAATTTGTACCATAGGCCCTGCATCCTTAGAACCGGATATCCTTAAGAAATTAGAAGCCAGAAAGGTTTTTTTGGCGAGGATTAATCTTTCCCATGTCCGTCTAGAAGATATAGAAACATATATTCATAAACTCCTTCCCTTTAATATCCCTATAGCGATTGACACAGAAGGTTGTCAAATCAGGACCGGTTATATTGAGCAAGGTTCTGTTTTTTTTCATAATAACAGTTTAGTCAGGGTTTATAGGTCTAAGGTCCCTATTGACGGGAATCAAATCTATTTTAACCCGCATAATGTGGTTGATTTCTTCAAGCCTGGGGATTTGATAGAGTTAGATTTTAATTCGGTGCTTTTAAGGGTTGAGGATGTGTCGATCTTAGCGAAGGATGATTTTATCCTTTGTAGGGTCATCATCGAAGGAAGCATAGGAAGTTCTAAAGGGGTCCATAGCGATTCCATGGCCCAAGTGTTGCCCGCCTTTAGCCAGAAGGATCTAAAGGCGTTTGATTTAGCTAAAAAATACGGCATTAAGCATTTCACCTTGTCCTTCATGAATACGGATTTGGATGTCAAAAATTTTAAGGAGATATGCCCCCAATCAGTGGCTTATGCCAAAATAGAAACCCTATCAGGAGTCAAGAATGTTGAAGCTATTATGAAGCATGTGGAAGGGATATTGATAGATAGAGGTGATCTTAGCCGAGATGTTCCTATAGAACGGATCCCGCTGATGCAGAAATATTTAATAGAAAAAGCGAATGCTGCAGGAAAAGAGGTATTAGTCGCCTCGAATTTGATAGAGACGATGGCTTTAGCATTAAAACCTTCAAGGGCCGAGGCCAACGATATCATCAGTACTATTAGAGATGGGGTCAGTGGTTTTGTGTTGACTAAGGAGACGGCAGTGGGCCAGTATCCTGTTGAGACGGTCAATATGCTAGAAAGCCTGATAAAATTAGGAAAGCATGCCAGGCAGATGGCGCAGCATCGAGATACTAATGATATTGACTATCTTCTTGACAGGGATACAGACGGGCTTTTGATAGAACCGCATGGCGGGCGATTGATTGAGCGTCTTTGGGATCCTAAGGCCTTGGGCCAGATCTCGTCTTTGCCTAAGTTATTGGTTAATGAAGACATCTTGATGGACCTCGACCAGATTTCTGTGGGTGCATTTAGTCCTTTGGAAGGATTTTTGGTACAGGATGATTACAAGAGCGTCTTGGAAAGAATGCGCCTGGCTAATGGTGTGCCATGGCCCATACCCGTGATCCTGCCTGTTGATGACAACCAGAAAAAGGGATTGGCCAAGGGAGAGGAGATTGCTCTTTGTTTAGAGACAGATGGGGCTGTTTATGGGACTTTGAAAATTGAGGAAATTTATCCGTTTGATAAAGAAGAATTTGCGCGCCGTGTTTACGGAACCATGGATGATAAGCATCCAGGGGTCCAGATTCTAAAGAAGTGTGGAGAGTATTTGTTAGGGGGCAAGGTTAAACTTATCAAGCGGCCTCATTTTAAATTTGATCATCTTAACCTAACGCCCCGGCAGGCCAGGCGAATTTTTGAAAGTTTGGGTTGGTCTAAGGTTGTTGGTTTTCATACAAGAAACGTTATCCATAGGTCTCATGAATACATTCAACTAGAGGCCATGGAAAGATGCGGTTGTGACGGACTTTTTGTGCATCCTGTGGCAGGTAGAAAGAAGGCGGGAGATTATACCGTTGAAGCTATTGTGCAAAGTTACCAGATAATGGTTGAGAAATATTACCCTAAAAACAGGGTCATTTTTGGGATGTTTTCAACATATTCAAGGTATGCGGGCTTTAGGGAAGCGGTGTTTACGGCCTTGTGCAGGAAAAATTTTGGCTGTAGCCATTTTATTGTGGGACGTGATCATACCGGAGTAGGGCAATTCTACGGGGCCACCAGTTCGCAAGATATTTTTCATCAATTTGAGGATATTGTGATCGAGCCGGTATTCTTCGATGAGGTTGGATTTTCAAGTAAGTTGAAAAAATATATGCATAAAAAAGATGCCCCTGAAGGGGATTTCTTGAACATCAGCGGAACTAAGGCCAGAGAGATGTTTAAGAATAAGAATTCTCCTCCGGATTGGTTCATGCGCCAGGATATTTCTGATGCGATCATCAATCAATTATCCAATGGCCAGAAGGTTTTTGTCGAATGAAAACAAAGATATTATGGTTCACAGGCCTTTCAGGCAGCGGCAAGACAACGATAGCAAATGGGTTTTTCAAGAAATTAGAAGCCCAAGGCCAGAAAATTAAAATCATTGATGGGGATGCGGTCCGTGGCACGCTCCATAAAGATTTAGGCTTTAGCCCTGCTGACATTAAAGAAAACAACAGGCGGATTGCGCTGATGTGTCAGGAGAATGTGGGACAATGGGATTATATTTTGGTGCCGGTCATTTCACCTTTTCGTGAAAGCAGGGATTTTGCAAGAAAGCTCTTGGGAGGGGCCTTTGTCGAAGTGTATATAAAAACTTCCTTGGAAGAGTGTATCCGCAGAGATCCTAAAGGGTTGTACAAGAAGGCTCTGGCAGGAGATATCGAGAATTTTATCGGGATCTCTAAAAACACGCCTTACGAAGGGCCTAAAAATCCTGAAGTTGTTGTTGATACGGCTTGCGAAGATATCGATGCGGGCGTTGAGAGAATTATTAGATATATGAGCTCAAAAGAAGGATGGGTCTTATGCCAGAAAAACAAGATCAAGTGATTTTAATTGCTGATTTTGGTCGTTCAGGACAAGGGTGGCTTAGTTATATGCTTTGTTATATTTTGAACGCTTCCTTTATAGAGCCGTATGTTCTTTTAAAAGGACAGCAATATACAGCATCTGAGCACATCTTAAGTTTGACACGTGGTCATCTGCCCGGTAGAGAGAAGACCCCGTATGCCATGGTTGTGAAGACCCATGAATACCCTTCTGTTGACATTAATTTAACAGACAAGATTATTTGTTTAACACGGGACCCGAGGGATGTGGCTGTTTCCTATTATAATATGCAGGTAGTCAACAGCAAAAAGATCAAGAATTGGAAGAATGTTTTGCTTAATCGAAAGTTAATCCATTACTCACGCACAGCCTTGAAATGGACAAAATATTATCAATGCTGGCAGGGCAAGGATTGTTATTGGGTCAGGTATGAAGACATGATCACGGATCTTAAAAATACCCTAAAGGGCATTTTGGCCTATCTGGGTATTGAAGCCAAAGAAGAGATACTCAAAGAAGCCATGGAAGAATTTTCATTTGCCAAGATAACAGGAAGAACACCGGGTGTTGAGGACAAGAAAAACCTTGAATTTAGGAAGGGAATTATGGGGGATTACAAGAACCATTTTAACAAATTAGAAATGAAGCTTTTTAGTCAAATATGCAGCAAGGTGGCTTCTGAGCACGGGTATATTTTATGACGAAAGAAATCCCGAAACGGAAAATACCAGTTTGCTCTCCCTTCTTAAATGGCCAGGAGATGGAGTTTGTCACAGAAGCCTTGAAGGATGGCTGGATATCTTCGTCGGGTAAATATGTGACGGCCTTTGAGCAGGAATTTTCCCGATATTGTGGGGCAGGATACGGGATTGCTGTTTGTAACGGTACTATGGCGTTGCATTTGGCGTTAGTGGCTTTGGGTATTGGTCCAGGGGATGAAGTCATTATCCCTGATTTTACGATGATAGCCAGTGCTTTGGCTGTCGTTTATACAGGGGCGCGACCTGTGTTTGTGGATGCCCATCCTGATACATGGAATATAGATGTAAGCGCCATTGAGGCTAAGATAACAAAAAAGACAAGGTGCCTTATGCCGGTGTCCATTTTTGGAAATCCTTGTGACATGGATGCCATCAAAGCGATGGCCCAAAAACACCATCTTTTCGTGATTGAAGACGCTGCTGAATCTCATGGGGCTGAGTATAAGGCCAAGAAAACAGGATCCTTGGCGGATATCACGGCGTTTAGTTTTTTTGCCAATAAGAACTTAACGACGGGCGAAGGCGGGATGGTTGTGACGAATGATAAGAAATTGGCGGATCGCTGCCGGTATTTCAAAAATTTATGCTTTCCCTTAGAGGGTCCCAGAAACTATATTCATGAGGACATTGGTTTTAATTATCGGATGTCTAATTTACATGCGGCCATTGGCTTGGCTCAGGTCCAAAAGGCGGATGAGTACCGGGCCATGAGGATTAAGAATGCGAGATTGTATCAGGAATTGTTGAAAGATGTGCCTGGGATCATTTTTCAGAAAGACACGAGTGATAGTCTTCATGTTCATTGGATGAATGCCATTCTGCTGGATCCTGTTTTATTTGGGAAAACGCGGGATCAGTTAATGGCCTCTTTAGCACAACAGGGGATTGAAACGAGGCTTTTGTTTATTGGTATGCACCGTCAACCTTGTTTACAAAGGTTAGGTTGTGATAGTCAAGGGGCGTATTCTATAACAGACAATCTCGCTTTCAATGGCTTGTATTTACCGTCAGCCAGTCATTTAACGGATGAAGATATCCGTTATGTGTGCCAATGTATTCAAAGGACGTGCTCATGCGCATAGGCTGCATTTTAGAACAAAGAATCCAGGTTGGCGGCGGTTTTGGCCAGCAATTATCAACCATAAAACTGTTGCATAAATATACGACGGAACATTCGGTGATTTTTTATACCACCATGAGGGAGAATGTCAGTCTTTTAAAAACGCTGGGGATTAGTGCTAAGTATTTGGATGCTGGTTCCTTGGGCCATAAGATATATGCCTGTCTTTGCAGGCACAAGTTGCCGTATCAGTTATTAAATCGTTTGGGCCTGGCCTGGGCGCCATTTGAAAGGGTTTTACATCAAGATAAGGTGGACCTTATTTATTTCTTGTCGCCGTCCTGGCTTGCCTTATCAGTCACTCATTTTAACTATCTGGTGACGATTTGGGATGTTTATCATCGAGATTCGCCTGAATTTCCTGAGGTTAATTTTAATAGAGAGTTTGAGGACAGGGAATATTTTCTAAAAAGCGTTTTACCTAAGGCCATCGCCGTGTTGGTGGATAGCCCGCACAACAAAGACAATATGGTGCGAAGATATGCCTGCGATGCCCAAAGGGTGCATGTGGCCCCTTTTTTACCGGCCATTGAGGAAAACAGGTCTGGAGCAAAGGTCGATGTTTGCTCTAAATATAAAATCCCACGTCCATTTATTTTTTATCCTGCCCAGTTTTGGGCACATAAAAATCATGTTTATATTCTTGATGGTCTTAAGGTCCTGCGTGATAAATTCCATGTAACGATGGATGTTGTTTTTTCTGGGTCAGATAAGGGGAATTTGAAATTTGTTTTGGATTATGCTAAAGGACTAGGGCTTGAAGGGAATGTTCATTATGTAGGGTTTATTCCGAATGAAGACATGACGGCTTTCTATCAAGGGGCGACGGCCATGGTTATGCCGACGTATTTGGGCCTCACTAATATTCCTCCATTAGAAGCGTTTGCTTTAGGATGTCCGGTTTGTTATTCAGACCTGCCGTTTATGAAAGACCAGGTTGGCCAGGCCGCTTTTTTAATGGATTTGGACAATCCTGAATCGTTAGCCAGTCATCTAATGACGATTTTAAATAATCCTAAGGAAGTTCGCCAGAAGATAGAATTAGGCCGAAAGACTGTCTCAGGTTGGACGGATAAAGATTATCATCAAGTCCTTCAAGAGATATTCAACGGGTATGCCCAAAAAGCCCGGTGTTGGAAATGACACCTTATAAAATTTCTATTGTTACCGCATCGTTTAACCAAGGCCTGTTTATCGCTGAGGCTATCGAGAGTGTGCTTGCCCAGGGTTATCCTCAATTTGAACACATCATCGTGGATAATTGTTCAACGGACCAAACCTCTGAGGTTTTAAAGCGCTATGGGCATCTGAAGGTCATCTGTGAGAAAGACAAGGGCCAGAGCGATGCTCTTAATAAAGGGTTTAAAGCGGCAACGGGCAATATTATTGGTTGGCTTAATGCGGATGACAAATATTTGCCAGGATGTTTTAAGGCGGTCATTGAGGCCATGGATAAAGAGCCCTCGTGTGATGTTTTGTATGGAGACTATAGGTTTGTGGATGTGAAGGGAAATCTGATTCGTGTTCGCAAAGAGCTAGGATTCGATTTATTTATGTTGAAATACCTGCATGTGCTTTATATCCCGACGACAGCCACCTTTTTTAATAGGAAGGTTTTTGATGAAAAGAACTTCCTTGATATTAATTATCACTACGCCATGGATTATGAATTTTTTGTGCGCCTGGCAGGGCAGGGGTACACATTCGGGCATATCCCGCGGGTGATGGCGGATTTCCGCTGGCACGAACAGGCTAAAAGCCAGCAGCGGCATAAATCAAAGGCAGAGATGGAAAAGGCGCTTATTGTGCAGGATAAATTTTTGCAAGGGCTAAAGCCTCCTTTAAGAAGCCTGGTCCGTGATCTGTTATGTGCCATCGCACGCCTAAAGAGGTATACCCTGAAATTTTTGTCAGGAGCGTATTTTGTGAGGAGTTCTTGATTAACATCCCAGCAGCAGGAATATGTGATTAACAAAATTAAGAAACGCCTTAATAAGAGGGAACAATGAAAACAGAAATCATATTGAAGCTCAACAAGTCATTTGAGGGTTCTGCGTATACCAAAGATGGCATGGAATATTGGATGGCCCGAGATTTGCAGAAACTATTGGATTACGATGAATGGAGAAATTTTGTAAAAGTTATTGAAAAGGCAAAAACTGCCTGTCTAAATTCAAAACAAAGCATATTTGATCATTTTGTTGACGTCAACAAGACGATCCCTATGCCTAAAGGGGATGAGTTTTAACTGAGAATTGTTTTTTAGCCGCCTCTTTCTGTTCAAAGATTTAAGAATATCTGCTATAATCAAAATATATGATTATTTATGAAGACATTTTGCGGGCTTTTCAAGAGAATAAAGTCAAATATGTGTTAGTGGGCGGCTTGGCGGTGAATTTACAAGGAGCTTTTCGAAGCACCGCAGATTTAGACCTTCTTGTTGAGATGTCGGATGCGAATTTGGCAAAAATTGTAAAAATATTGAAACGGAAGAAATACTTTGTCAAACAACCCATTGATCCAATGAAGATCTCCGATGCAACTACGCGTAAAGACTGGATAGAAAATAAGAATATGAAAGCATTTTGTTTTTTTAAGGAAAACGGCCAACAAGTAGATCTTATCATTGATTCTCCCGTCAAATTTGTTGAAGCAAACAAAGAAGCGGATATCCAGAATGTGGATGGCCTGCGGTTGCCGGTTGTATCCATTAGACATCTTATAAAAATGAAAGAAAAAACTGGCAGGGAAAAAGATAAGTTAGATGTCTATGAATTAAAAAGAATCAAGAAATTGAAAGGTGTTTGATGATCAATTTTGGATGGGAAAGTCAGACAGAGCGTTTAAAACGGCATATGAGCATCCCTCCCAAACGGAAACTGGAACTCCTCAATGAAATTAATCGTTTTACCAGGAAATATGCTTTTAAAGAATTTCCCAACTTAAACAATCGTAAAAAGAAATCCACAGCAAAAAAGGCACTTTCAAAATAAAAGTTTTTTCTTTTATCCTCCTGTAAATGAGAGATAAAATTCTAGTGGCACTTGTTGGTAAGAATAAAATTTTTTAAAAATACTTTTTGCAAAAATAGAAGAACTTCCTTGGTAGGCGCTGCATTTTTTACATAAATCAATAAGGTGTCCTTGTTTAAAGGTAGCTAATAAATTTCTTCGTTGTAGTCCTTCCCAGCACGCCTGAAGAGATTCGTGTTTTGCATTTCCAATTATTAAACAATCTCCATTCATGTTAACGCACCCACAGCCGGTTATTAGACCATTGGACATTACGGTGATTAAGCCCAGGGGCATGACACAAGGATCGCTTTTTATCCATGAATCAGCTTCGATAATAACTAATTTTTTATTCGGATCATTTTTAACCATTCCTCCGTAGTTCATGTAAACGGACATGTCTGACAGGATCAGGCCTTGTTGTTTAAATATTTCCAGTTCTTTAGAATAAGTTTTTTTAAAAAGAGGGTCATTGGTCCTGAATGTTAAATAAATAATCACATCATCATGGATCGATTCTTTTATTTTAAGGAGTCTCTCAATGGAGGCCAATACGTTGTCCAGTTGATCGACACCGTATAAATCTTTGTACCCTGCAGGGTCTAAGCCGCCAACGCTTAATTGGACTAAAAAAGTGTTCTTGAGGATGAATTTTAATTCCTCATCCGAATATTTTCCAAAGGCTATTCCATTGGTTGTGAAACTGATTTGGTTGATATTCTGATAGCGGGACAAGACTTCGAAACGCTTAATGAGCAAGGGATCTAGTAAAGGGTCTCCTCCGATCGGGGTTAAACTGACAGCGCCTCCACCCATCTGAGAATATTCACCAATCACTTTCTCGAAAATTTCCAAGGCCAGGACTTGAGGCGGGCGTTTCATCATGGGGTAACTGCAAAAGATGCACCGAGAATTGCAGGCATTAATAGTTTCCACTTGAAGCCAGAGGGGCCTGTGTTGGGCCATTTTTAACATCCGTCGGACTTGAAACACATGAAGGATTATGTTGAGGAGATTTAACCATTTTTTTATCATAACCTTTAACAGTGATAAGTATTTCTTCATCATTTGCCCTTTCCGTTGTTATCCGGCATTTCAATGTTATAACATAGCATATTAAAACACCATTGTTGATTTAAAATTACCATTTTGACAACTATAATGAAAGGTGTATATTCCTTAAAAAGGAATATGTTAACGTGAGTTCGATATAAGGCTTGGAAGTTATTTTTTCAACTACGCGTTGCCTTTTTCCGCCAATCTTTTCTAATATTTCAGAAAGACAACGCCCTTCGGGCTGTCTTTTAAGAATCGGTGATGAAGATTGGCGGGGCAACAGTAGTTTTTAAAAACAACTTCCAAGCCTTATATCGAACTGGCGGTATGTAAAGGGCCCTAAAGAACAATCAGCAATGGGATGAAGGTATTGATGTCCAAGGACGTCTATAAGATATTAATCATGGAACTATGGGGTTTAGGGGATGTGGTCATGATGAGCGCTGTCCTTAAACCCTTGAGGCTGGCTTTTCCTAAGGCTAAAATTGTCGTCTTATGCCAGGAGCATGGACAGCAAATTCTTCAAGAAAATAAAGAGATCTCCTCCTTTGTCACGTTCAAATTCCCATGGACCCTTTTTAAGGCCAAATATCATTTATGGCAATGGGATTGGCCAGGACTCTTGGGGGGCATTCAGGAATTACGCCGGGAAAGATTCGATCTTGTTTTAGATGGCAGGGGAGATCTCCGAAATGATTTTTTGGCATGGCTTATAGCACCCTCTCAATATGTGAGCGCTTCGAAAAAACGCCTTGAACATCGTGTGGATTGCTGGAAAGGCGTGCTTGAACAGATAGGTGTTTCTAGAGAGGCAATTTGTCCTGAAATTGGGATTTCTGGGGCAGAACAATCTGAGGCCAGGCAATTTATTGAACAACAATTTCCTTCAAGGCCTGGCCAATTAATTGGGATTTATCCTGGCGCTTCCCAGCCCTTTAAGCGCTGGCCTTTGGAAAGATTTAAGGGATTGGCCCAAAGATTTCTTGAGGATGGTCAAACAGGCGTTATTGTAGTCGCGGATCCAGACGGTTTTGGACAAGAGTTAGGCCAGGATTTAAAGGTGCCGGTATTTAAGGGAAATATCAGACAAGTGATTGGTTTGCTTGGCCAGCTTAATAGGTTGGTCTCTAATGATACAGGCCTGATGCATATGGCGGCGGCCCTCCATGTTCCTGTAACAGCTGTTTTTGGTCCGGGTGACCCTGATATTTTTGGGCCCAGGGGCTTATCAGATATTGTGATAAAACCTTGTCCTGGGCGTCCTTGTTTTGTTGGTTGTAAGAAAAAGTCGGTGGATTGCCTTTTGGATATTTCTGTGGAAGATGTTTGGCAGTCGGTCAGAGGGCAAATGAGCCTTAAAACCATTTCACTGTTGGGAGCCCCTGTAAGCCGTGTCACGGTGAGGCTTGCCGTGCAACAGATAGGCACCTGGGTCAAGCAAAAAGAACGTCACTATGTTTGTGTGGCCCCTGTTTCAACCTTGGTTGAAGCCAAAAGAAATCCTAAATATAAGGAAGTATTAGAGGGTGCCGGCATGGTCACGCCTGATGGCATGCCTGTTGTTTGGCTGGCCAAGTCAAAAGGTTGTCAAGATATAGAACGCACCTATGGTCCGGATTTGATGCGTTGTGTCTGCCAGCATGGCCAGGAAAGGGGTTTAAAACATTTTTTTTATGGAGGAACGGAAGATAGTTTGCGGCAATTAGAACAAAGGTTGCTTGTGGCGTATCCACGTCTTATTATTTCAGGAAGGTATGCTCCTCCTATGAGGCAAGGTCTTTGGCAGGAAGATAAAGCCGTCATTGATACAATAAACGCTTCTGGTGCAGATATCATTTGGGTAGGGCTAGGAAGCCCTAAACAGGATTTCTGGATGCAGGCGCATAGGCCTTTGCTGCAAGCCCCGGTTATCATCGGCGCAGGTGCTGCCTTTGATTTTTGTTCAGGCCTGAAGCCTCAAGCTCCTCGGTGGATGCAAAGAAGCGGCTTGGAGTGGTTTTTCAGGTTTTGTTGTGAACCCAAAAGGTTATGGAAAAGGTATTTAATTGGGAATAGTTTGTTTATAATGTATGTCGTTAAGGATATGTTTAAAAAGGCAAGTACTTAGGTCATTCCCGCGAAAGCGGGAATCCATAAAAAGACTGACTGATGAAATCCCGTTTACAATCCATTTTTATTGTTTGCGCCTATGCGGCCATTGACGTGGCTTTGATAACCTTGGCCTTTTATTGGACCTTGTGTTTAAGGGTCCAAACAGTGCACTTCAGTGTTTCTTTGCCATCCTTTTATTCGGAGCATGATCCTTTTCGTCAGCTGTTTATGGTCTGGACATTGCTGATTGTATTTTCTCATCATGCGCATGGCCTGTATCATACCCGTCGGGAAAAGGCAGGCGGGAGGCCTGAATGGGTGGAGGTTGCAAAATCCACTATTATTTCAACGCTGGGTATTATCGTTTTAGCCTTTTTATTAAAGATACAGGATTTCCCGCGCAGCGTGATGGTCCTTGATGCGCTGGTGATCACGGTTTTTTGTTTTTCTTGGCGATTATTAAAGAATGTTTTTGTGAATTACCTGGTTTCAAAAGGGTACAATAACTTTAATGCGCTTATCATAGGGGCAGGCCCAACAGGCCTCCTTTTAGCCCAAGAGATAAGTCTTCAGGGGGCCTTAGGTTTTAAGATTAAAGGATTTTTGGATGATGAGAAAAAAGGCCTTGTGGAAGAATGGCCGGTTTTAGGAAAACTGGATGCTCTGCCTCATGTCATTCAACGTGAATTCATCCATAAAATTTTTATCACCAGTTATACTGATGACAAGTCTTTCTTGAAGATATTGGAGACTGCTAAGGAAGAAGGGATAGCGGTCAGGGTCGTGCCGCAAGGCTACCAATACATGACCAGTGATTTTATTAAATTAAACATCGGTCCTATCCCTGTTTTGGAGTATTCTGATACGAATGAATATTATCGTCGACGGATGAAGATGGTCCTTGATTTGATATTGTCCTGTTTACTGATGCTTGTCTTATTGCCGGTTTTGATACTGGTGGCTATCTTCATTAAAATAGACAGCCCAGGCCCGGTCTTTTACCGTTCAAGACGTTATGGCCGTTATGGCCGTGTTTTTGATATGTACAAGTTCCGCAGTATGGTCAGTAATGCGGATGGTCTGTTGCATAAGCTTAAAGACAAGAATGAGGTTGATGGCCCTATTTTTAAGATAAAAAAAGACCCCAGAATAACGAGGGTTGGTGTTTTCTTGCGTCGATTTAGTTTGGATGAATTGCCCCAGATTTTAAATGTACTGAAAGGGGACATGAGTTTGGTGGGGCCTCGCCCTTTTCCGACAAACCAATTAGAGAAAGAAGATTTACGGCAGCTAAAGCGTTTGGGGATAAGGCCTGGCATTACCGGGCTTTGGCAGATAATGGGTCGCAGTGATGTCTCTTTTGAGCATTTATTACGTTGGGATATTTGGTACATAAAAAACTGGTCTTTTTGGCTGGATTTGTATATATTAATGCGAACTTTTCCTGCGGTACTTAAAGGTAAGGGGGCGTATTGATAAAAGATTGCGTCACACCTTCGGGATCGCAATGACACTCGTCGGAACACTTCCGAAAGCTGAACTGTTACTAACTGTGTAAGTGGTAGGGAGGAAGATAAATTGAAAAAAGCATTGATAACAGGCATCACAGGCCAAGATGGATCTTATTTAGCTGAGTTTCTGATTAAAAAAGGGTATACAGTTTACGGTATTATTAGGCGTTCGAGTAGTTTTAATACCCAGCGTGTCGACCATATTTATCAGGACCCTCATGAAAAAGCCAGGTCTTTAAATTTGGTTTATGGTGATTTGAATGATGCCAGTTCCCTTAATGCCCTTATAAGGAGTATACGCCCGGATGAAATTTATAATTTAGGTGCCCAAAGTCATGTGAAGGTAAGCTTTGAAATACCTGAATATACGGCTGAGGTCACGGGCCTTGGCACAACCCGCCTTTTAGAGGCCATTCGAGACAGCGGAGTCAATACCAAATTTTATCAGGCCTCCTCGTCAGAGATGTTTGGCAAGGTCTGCCAAACCCCGCAAAGTGAGAATACCCCTTTTTATCCCCGCAGCCCTTATGGGGCGGCCAAGGTGTATGCTTATTGGATGACGGTCAATTATCGTGAAGCGTACCATATGTTTGCTTGTAATGGTATTTTATTTAACCATGAATCTCCTCGTCGTGGGGAGACCTTTGTGACCCGCAAGATAACCATGGCCTTGGCGCGTATCAAATTAGGATTGCAGAAAAAACTTTATTTGGGCAATCTGGATGCCAAGCGTGATTGGGGCTTTGCGCTTGATTATGTAGAGGCCATGTGGCTTATGCTCCAGCAGTCCAAAGCAGATGATTATGTGATCGCCACAGGAGAAACCCATTCCGTGCGGGAATTTTTAGAAGAGGCGTTCGGGTATGCGAAACTGGATTGGAAGAAATACGTCCAAATCGACAAGCGCTATTTAAGGCCAACGGAAGTGGATTTGCTTTTGGGGGACAGCTCAAAAGCAAGGCGTGTCCTTAAATGGAAACCAAAGGTTAATTTTCAGCAGCTTGTGCGTATGATGGTTGATAGTGATATGGATTTAGCAAAAAAGATGGTGTATGGGTTAAAGGGCAAGAGATAGTTTTTTTACTCTTGATATATGTGTGTGGGATGGACGGAGGACTATTATGTTTCCGGAACGGGATATTTTGGCCAAAAATCCCTGATTGTTCCGAAAACATAATAGTCCTCCGTCCATCTGAAGCATGATTAATCTAGTCAAAATTTTAGGGGGTAGATTTTTGAATTTCTGGAAAAACAAACGCGTGATTGTGACAGGCGGCGCTGGTTTTTTAGGCAGGGTTCTTGTCAGCCAGCTTAAACCCAAAGGCCCAAACAGTATTGTGGTGCCTCGATCAGCAGAGTTTGATTTAAGAAAGACAGCGGCTATCCGCAGGCTTTACAAGCAAGCACGCCCAGATATGGTCATTCACCTGGCTGCGGTGGTTGGGGGTATCGGGGCCAATCGTGAGAATCCAGGCAAGTTCTTTTATGATAACCTGATGATGGGTGTTGAATTGATGGAACAGGCCCGTCAAATGGGTATCCCTAAATTTGTGGCGATTGGCACCATTTGTGCGTATCCTAAGTTTTGTCCAGTCCCGTTTAAGGAAGATAATATTTGGGATGGGTTTCCTGAAGAGACCAACGCGCCGTATGGTTTGGCCAAAAAAATGCTGCTTGTTCAAGCCCAAGCGTATCGACAGCAGTATGGTTTTAATGCGATTTATTTGTTGCCAGTCAATCTTTATGGGCCGGGCGATAATTTTGATCCCAAGAGTTCTCATGTGATCCCTGCCCTTATCCGTAAATGTTTGGAGGCCAAAGAACGAGGGGATTCATCTATTACAGTTTGGGGAACAGGACAGGCTACCAGGGAATTTTTATATGTGGATGATGCGGCACGCGGTATTATTCTGGCAGCAGAGCGGTTTAATGGGGCCCAACCGGTTAATTTGGGGGCAGGTTTCGAAATTTCTATTAAACAATTAATTCAATTAATAGTGGAATTAACGAGATTTAAAGGTAAGATTATTTGGGATAGCACCAAGCCGGATGGACAGCCGCGTAGATGCCTGGATACAAGCCGGGCCTATAAGGAATTTGGTTTTAAAGCAAAGGTTTCTTTTGAAACAGGTTTAAAAAGAACGATTGCGTGGTTTCAAGAGAACCGTTACTCTTCAAATTGACAAAATTGGCTTCTTCAGTATAATAGGCAAAATTAACTCATGGAGGTGAAAATGAAAAAAGGGTTTACGATTATTGAATTGATTATCGTTTTGTCAGTTTTAGTGATATTGATTGGGATCATCGTTCCTCGGATGTCTGGTATGCAGCAACAGGGTAATGTTGTCAAGGCCAAGGCTGAACTGCAAACCCTGCAGACGGCTATGGAATCTTATTATATGAATAATGGCAATACATATCCTGGAACGCCACAGCAGTGGAATTATACGCCTTCAGAGACTTATTTTACTCAAGCGACTCCTCAGATTGTTTCATCGGTTTTGTATGATCCGTTTAATCCGGGGAATGAATATGGCATGTATGTTAGTCAGAATGGCAAGTATTATGCTTTTGCGTCTTATGGGCCGGGTGGGACAAGTTTTTGTACCACGGGACCAGATTTGGTTAGTAACACCGGGAGTATTGATAAGAATGGGTGTACTCATATGATTTGTGTAACCAATGGAACTGGCTGTTAATTGACGGGGAGTAGGGTGCTAATATAAGTGGTTTATTTTTAGAAAATAATGTGGCAACAACCCATCGTTGTGTAGCCAATGTTCCAGGTTGCTAATTGAGTGGAAGCAGGTTTTAATAGAAGAGGAATTGAATTATGCAAAAGATGACTATCCGTGATATTAATATTAAGGACAAGCGTGTTATTATCCGTTTGGATTTTAACGTTCCTTTGGATGCCAACCTTCATATTACTGATGAGCGGCGTATAACGTCATCCTTACCAGTTATTCAATATGCTTTAAGCCAAGGGGCTTCCAAGGTGATTTTGATGAGCCATTTAGGCCGCCCTAAGGGAACAGGTTTTGAGAAGGAATTATCGCTGTTGCCTGTGGCCAAACGTTTGGAAGAACTGCTTAAAGAAAAAATACTATTTCTGAATGACTGCGTAGGCCCTCAAGTAAAAGAGGAAATAGCAAAATCCAGTCAACGGTTAGTCCTTCTTGAAAACCTGCGTTTCCATAAGGCGGAAGAAAAGAATGATCCTGCTTTTGCAAAGGAATTAGCCTCATTGGCTGATATTTATGTCAATGACGCCTTTGGCACAGCGCACCGGGCCCATGCCTCAACCGCCGGGATTACGGCGTATTTACCTGCTGTATCAGGATTTTTAATTGAAAAGGAACTGCAATATTTAGGCCATGCTATTAATAATCCCGTTCGTCCTTTGGTGATTATTTTAGGTGGGGCCAAGGTTTCAGATAAGATTGAACTGATTCAGAATCTTATTCCTAAAGCCAATAGCATTATTATTGGCGGCGGGATGGCGTATACTTTTTTAAAGGCCAAGGGTATTAATATTGGTAATTCTAAATTAGAAAAAGACAAGATTGATACAGCCTTAAGTTTAATGGATCAGGCCAAGAAGGCTGGGGTTGATATTGTTTTAACAAAAGATTTTGTTATCACGCAATCATTCACCAGCGATGATTGCAAGATTTCTGATACGATTCCTGATGGTTGGGAAAGTTTGGACATTGGCCCCAAGACCATCCAGAGTTATGATGCCGTGCTTTCAAAAGCCAAAACCGTGGTGTGGAACGGTCCTTTAGGTGTTTTTGAGCGTGATGCCTATGCTAATGGAACACGCGCGGTGGCGCAATATCTAGCTTCTTTAAAAGATGTAACGGTTATTATCGGTGGTGGAGATTCAGCGGCCGCAGTGGCCAAATTTGGGCTTGAAGACAAGATGACGCATATCTCAACAGGCGGCGGAGCTTCCTTGGAATTTTTGGAAGGTAAAGAGCTGCCAGGGATTGCGGCATTGAATGATAAGAAATAAATAGTGGAGATAGTAATGCGTAAACCTATCATCGCAGGTAACTGGAAATTAAATAAGGTCCCTCATGAGGCGGTCCTTTTAGTCAATGAATTGAAGCGTGATCTGATTGATGTTGAGTATGCAGACATTGTCGTGTGCCCGCCGTTTACAGCATTGGCTGATGTTGCGGATACCTTGACTGAAACAAATATTGCGGTGGGTGCCCAAAATCTTTTTTGGGAAGATTCAGGGGCCTTTACAGGTGAGATTTCAGCACCCATGCTCAAAGATTTAGGAGTGGTTTATGTGATTATTGGACACTCTGAGCGCAGGCAATATTTCAACGAAACCAATGAGACAGTCAATAAACGCTTACGTGCTGCCTTGAAACATGGTTTAAAACCTATTGTATGTGTGGGAGAGAACTTAGCTCAGCGTGAGTCGAACAAAACTTTTGATATTATTAAGGATCATTGTGAAGGGTCTCTTAAGGGTTTGTCTGCAGAGGAAATGAAAGGTGTTGTTGTGGCGTATGAGCCTGTTTGGGCCATTGGCACAGGAAAGACCGCAACACCGGATCAGGCCCAAGAGGTGCATGTTTTTATCCGCGGTTTATTAGAAAAGATGTTTAATAAAGAAACAGCGCAGTCTGTCCGTATTCAATATGGTGGCAGTGTCACACCAGATAATATTACGGCGTTAATGGCTCAACCAGATATTGATGGGGCCTTGGTTGGGGGTGCCAGTTTAAAATCAGTGTCTTTTGTGGCCATTGTGAAGGGCACAAAGAAATAAATTTATACTATAGGAAATTCCTTTTCTCCCTCTTTGCGAAGCGATGAAAGAGAGGGTTCAAGGGGAGTTCTTTTTAAAGTTCGCCCTAAGGCGTTAAAATCTAGGAGTTATTTATGGGGTTTGTTCTTGCTATTCATGTTATTGTTTGTATTTTATTGGTTATTTCCATCCTCATGCAAGCAGGGCGTGGCGGTGGATTGACAGAGACCTTTCAATCAGCTGAGTCGATGTTTGGGACCAGGACCAATGTTTTTATGGTCCGATTTACGACGGTTTTGGCGGTTATTTTTATGTGCACCTCCTTGCTTTTTGCTTTCAAGTTTTCTAAGGGTTCAACGTCCTCTTTGATGAGCAATAAAAAGCTTTTGGCCACGGTCCCCAAGACGCCCGCGCCTAAACCCTCTAATGAGCCAGAAGTTCAGGTAAAGGTTGAGTCGCCCAGGGTCATGAATCCGGCTGAAACCGGCCTGCCAGCCAAGGAAACTCCAAAAGTTCCTCAAAAGAATGCCAAGCCATAATAAGGCTATCATTACAAAAGTATTTTTTATTCTTTGTATGATAGGGCTTTTTTTAGTACAGGCCCAGGCTGCCAGTCGTTATGGTGGAAGCCTTGTTGAGGCTGTTTCCTCTGATCCTAAGACCTTCAATGATATTGTTTCAACGGATGCTAACAGCCGGGTCATCACGTCATTACTTTTTGAAGGCTTAACAACTGAAGATCCTTTCACCCTTAAAGTTATCCCCAATTTAGCAAAATCATGGGACGTTAGTCCAGATGGGCTTAGATGGGTGTTCCATTTAAGAACAGATGTTCGCTGGTTTGATGGTGTTTTTTTGAGTGCCGATGATGTTGTTTTTACCTTTAATGATTTAATTTATAATCCTGATATCCCCTCTTCTTGTAAAGATGTATTGACCATTGAAGGCAAGCCATTGACCGTTGAGAAAATAGATGATCACACGGTGCGTGTAATCTTACCTGTCAAATTCGCCCCCTTTTTAAGGGCCATGGGCCAGTCTATCTTGCCCAAACATTGTTTAATGAAAGCCCTGCGGGACAAGAAGTTCTCATTCACCTGGGGGATTGACACGCCTGTGGAACAAATTATTGGTACAGGGCCGTTTCAATTAAGTGAATACCATCCTGGCGAGCGATTGGTTTTTAAACGTAATCCTCATTATTGGAAAAAATCAAAGACC
Organism: Candidatus Omnitrophota bacterium; assembly: GCA_015233375.1. GTDB lineage: Bacteria > Omnitrophota > Gorgyraeia > Zapsychrales > Fredricksoniimonadaceae > JABDGZ01. The sequence goes on from JADFXW010000004.1 coordinate 23,805, forward strand.
CAGGAACAGCTGCCTTATTTGGATAAGATTGTTTTTTTAATCATTCAAGATCACCAGGCCCAGCTTCTGAAGTTTATGGATGGCGAACTTGATGCGGTTGGGATAAGTGGCAGTGATTATCCATTATTAAAACCTTTGGAAGCGTCCAGGCAATTTCATATTTTTGAGGCCGGGGCTGCTTATGATGCCAATTTTGTGGTATTGAATCAGAACCCTCGCCTTAATCCAAAAACCCATCGTCCTTTTCTTGACGCTGTGAAGTTGTCCTGGTTTACCAATCTGTCATTCCGCAAAGCTTTGGCGCATGCGATAGATAAGAAGAAAATCATTGAAATATTAAATAACGGGTTGGGCCTCTCGCAGGATGGCCCGATGTCGCCTGGCAGCGGATTTTTTTATACACCTGATGTGATGACCTATGATTATGATTTAAAGAAGGCAAAGGAAATATTAAAACAAGCGGGATTTCATTTAAGCCCTGATGGAGGCACCTTGAAGGATCCTCAGGGGCATCCTGTTGAATTTAATTTTTATACAGCGAATGCTGCATCTGCGGGGCGTGAGGCGATGTCAGGGATTATTCGTTTTGATTTAGAAAGATTGGGCATGAAGGTGAATTTAGTGACCGTTGAATTTAATACCCTGGTCAATAAATTGATGTCTTCGTATGATTGGGACATGGTGATGATAGGATTAACAGGCGGGGTTGAGCCTCATTTTGGCCAGAATGTTTGGGCCTCTTCGGGAGGTTTGCATTTATGGAATCCTCGTCAAAAGACACCCGCGACTTTATGGGAAAAACGGATTGATGAAATTTTTAATGAAGGGGCCCAGGAATTGGATGAGAATAAACGGAAAATACTTTATGATGAGTTTCAGAGGATTGTTGCTGAAAAATTACCAGTTATTTATACGGTGTTGAATATGGACATGTACGCGGTGCGTGATAAATTTGGAAACCTGAAACCATCAGTCAATGGCGGCGCGTTTCATAATATTGAGGAGATCTATAAAAAATAGTGACAGGCACTAATTTTCTTAAAATTTGATTAAAAATTAGTGCCTGTCACTATTTTTTCTACTATGTTTAAACATATTTTACAACGCCTCGGTTCCACCATTTTGCTCTTGCTTGCCGTGAGCTTTTTGACTTTTTGGCTCATGCGCGCTACACCGGGTAATTTCTTTGACTCGTTGCGCCTGAATCCACAAATTTCGCAGGAAATGGTGGAGCGTTATGAAAAACTTTATCATTTAAAAGACCCCTTGCTCGTCCAATACGGGCATTGGCTTGTCAATATTCTTCACGGAGAGTGGGGATACTCTTTTTATTATAATGTGCCTGTGACCCATGTGTTGGGTACTCGTTTGTTTAACACCTTTATTTTATCGTTCACGAGTTTATTATTGACCTGGAGCCTGGCGATTCCCTTAGGGATTTGGGCTTCCCTTCGGGCTAATCAATGGGGGGATCGCCTTCTTTCCCTATTTTCATTTGCAGCGCTGTCAGTGCCTGGTTTCTTTTTGGCAGTTCTGGTTTTATATATAGCAAGCCTCGTCGGAGGATTGCCCTTAGGGGGTATGCATAGTCCCGGGTATGATGAGATGTCGTTTTTTGGAAAAGTTTGGGACACTCTTCTTCATTTGATAATTCCCGCTTCAGTGCTTTCTTTATCAAGCATGGCGTCCCTGCAGAGGATTATGCGGGGAAATATGTTGGGTGTTTTGCGTCAGCAGTATATTTTAGCGGCCCGTGCGAAAGGTTTACCGGAAAACCTGGTGATTTATCGTCACGCACTTCGCAATGCCTTTAATCCACTGGTCACGCTTTTAGGTTATGAATTCGCCTCCCTTTTAAGCGGGGCGGCGTTAGTGGAAATTGTTTGTTCTTGGCCTGGTTTAGGCTCACTTTTGTTGACAGCGGTAAGGGCCAAGGATATTTATTTGGTCATGAGCAGTACTCTCTTGGCAGGTGTCCTTTTGATTGTGGGCAATATTTTAGCGGATATTTTATTGGTTTTGGTTGATCCACGGATTAGGTATGAACAATAGCCGTATATCATTAGCTTTTAAATCTTTTCGTCAAAACCGCATGGCCATGATTTGCTTATGGGTTCTAGGTTTATTGTATGGTCTTGCTATTTTTGCGGATTTGATAAGCCCGTATTCTTATGCGGATGAGGACCGTAATTTCTCTTATTGCCCTCCGACATCTATAGAGTTTTTTGATGGGCCCAAGATTGTTCCTCCTTTTGTTTATCAAAAGCATTTGACCTTTGATGCCATGCACCGTCGTGTTTTTGTGGTAGACAGGAGCCAAAAATATCCTTTGCATTTTCTTAGAGGGGGACGTTTGATTCAAGTTGATGCGCCCGCGAGGCTTTATTTATGGGGAGCAGATGCCAGGGGCCGTGATTTATTTTCACGGATCTGTTATGGGGCCAGGATTTCTTTATCAATAGGCCTTATAGGTGTTGCTATTTCATTTATTTTTGGGCTTTTGATAGGGGGGATGGCTGGTTTTTATGGTGGCTGGATAGATGGGATATTAATGCGTGTTTGTGAGATGTTCATGATGGTACCTGGTTTTTATTTGATGTTGGCTTTAAGGGCTGCGGTCCCGGAGAATTTTAACTCTGTGCAGGTTTATATCAGTGTTGTTTTGATCTTGGCGCTTATTGGCTGGGCCTCCTTGGCGCGAATTATCCGTGGCATGACCCTTTCTTTGCGTGAGCGTGATTATGTATTAGCAGCCAAAACCTTTGGGGTGTCGGATTTAGGGATTATTTGCAAACACATTTTGCCTCAAACGGTATCTTATTCTTTGGCAACCTTGATGCTTTCTGTTTCCTCTTATATTTTAGCTGAGGCGGGATTGAGCATGGTGGGGCTTGGTATCCAGGACCCCGTCCCCAGTTGGGGCAATCTTCTATCGAATGCCATGGAAATAGTGCCGGTCATTTTTGCGCCGTGGATATTACTGCCAGGTTTATTTATTTTTATGGCGGTCATGTGTTTCAATGTTATTGGCGATGCGCTGCGGGACGCCTTTGATCCCATGTTTCAGGATTAAGAAATACCACAGGAATTTTTCCCCCTCTTTTTTTAAAGAGGGGGAAAGGGGGAGTTCTTTTTAAGGTTCGCTGAGAAGCGTAAGTTCTGTCCGTGGGATATAGCGAGGTTTATGGACACTTTAAAAGTTTTTTTCGAAACGGGATATTTTCGCCGTTTGTGTCTGTTACAACAAATTTTTTCACATAGAGAATGGAAGGACTGAAATTGTTTTTTAAAGAGATTTGGTCATTTTAGCCTAAAATGAGTCATGACCGAGGGCATTTTAGCCCATCAGGGCTAAAATGGCCAAACATGTTCGAGTCCTTTATTTCAAGAGAAATAAAGGACGAGTTGTTTGGCCACCGAAGGGCATGACTTATTTTAGGCGTTAAAAAATGACCCATCTCTTTAAAAAACAATTTCAGTCCTTCCATGATCACTAGAAAAGGTGCTTATTCAAAATTCCGTACTATCCATCAATGGTTTAACGATATCTTCAAAAGACAAGACGATTGTCAAGGACGTGTCTTTTGAAGTCCCTCGGGGAAAGATTGTGGCTTTGGCTGGCGGATCTGGTTGTGGCAAGACAACGATAGGGTTGTCTGTTTTACGACTCTTGCCGTATGGCCTTCATTTGGAGCGAGGCCGCATTCTTTTTGAGGGGCAGGATTTATGGGCGCTTTCCCCTGAGGAAATAAGACAGATAAGAGGAAAACACTTGAGCATGGTGTTTCAAGATGCTTTAAGCGCCTTTGATCCCGTATTTACCATTGGGAGCCAATTAAATGAAGTGTTGGTGGCTCATACGGAATTATCCCAAAAACAGAGACGTGAGAAAATTTTGAACGCCTTTGGTGAGGTTCAATTGCCAGATCCAGAACGTGTGTATCGAAGTTATCCGCATCAATTAAGCGGCGGGATGCGGCAGCGTGCGATGATAGCGCAAGCGTCTATCTTAAATCCAGCCTTACTGATTGCTGATGAGCCCACCAGCAGCCTGGATGTGACCTTGCAAATAAAGATGGGCGAGTTATTATCCTGCTTAAAAGATAAAGGGGTTTCAATCTTAATGATTGCGCATGATTGGGGCATGATTAAACGATTAGCGGATTTTGTGGTTGTGTTGTGCCAGGGAGAGGTTGTGGAACAGGGCGCTGTTCATCAGGTTTGTCAGAACCCTGGGCATGAATATACCAAGGCCTTAATGGAGGCGTTTCAATGAGTATTTTATCCGTCAAGAATGTGGTCAAATCCTATGGTCCTTTGAAGGTTGTGGATGATGTCAGCTTCTGCCTTCAAGAAGGCGATAATCTGGGCGTTATCGGCGAATCAGGTTCTGGCAAGACAACCCTGGCCAAGATTATCATGGGATTGATTAAGCCGGATAAAGGATCAATTGAGACCCAAAGAGGTTTTTTGCAGATGGTGTTTCAAGACCCTTTTCAATCCCTGGATCCCTTATGGACCATCGAGGCTATTTTAAAAGAAGGCTTGTTTCAGGCTGCTGGAATGTCTAAAGAAAAGCAATACCAGAAAATGGCGCAGATGCTTCAGGCTGTGGGGCTTTCCGTTGATATTTTGCATCGTTTTCCTCATGAATTCAGTGGAGGAGAGCGTCAACGAATTGCCATTGCCCGGGCCTTGATGGCCAATCCTAAGGTCCTGCTGTTGGATGAAGCGGTTTCTTCGTTAGACACCTTGGCACAAAAACAGATTGTGGACCTTTTAAAAAAATTAAAACAGGATTTTCATCTAACACTCCTATTTATTTCTCATAATTTGAGGTTGGTTCGGAATTTTAGTGATAAAATATTGGTCATGTATCAGGGCAAGATAATAGAAGAAGGCCCAACCAACAACGTCTTGCGATGTCCTCAACATCCCATGACCAGGCAACTTTTGCAAGCGGCATTTTACCTATGACGGAAAGATTTTGGAAAAATTTAAGCATGGTTTCTGGATGGCTGGCCATTGGTGTTTTCTTTGGCCTTGCTGTTTTTGTTTCCAGCCTTGAAATCAAGGATCTCGATTTATGGCTGCATTTAAGGATGGGGCATTGGATTTCTCACCATTGGTTTGTCCCTGATTTCGATGTGCTTTCCTGTACGATATTTGGTAAACCATGGGTGAATCATGAGTGGTTGTTTCAGGTCTTGGTGTATCAGATCCAAAGCCATTTTGGTTTTGATGCGCTTATCACCATGCAGTCCTTGGTGGTGGCATTGATGTTTGTGGTTTTGTTGTTTTTAGGGTATAGCAAGGACAATCAATGGATAACCGTTTTTACCTTATTAATGGTCTTAATGGTTTACCAAACAAGGTTCACCATCCGTCCCGATATATTCAGTTTATTGTTTTTTGTTTTGAACATCTATATCTTGTCCTTACACATCAATCAACGTTGGGCGATGTACGCGCTGGTTCTTTTACAGATCCTGTGGACGAACATGCACGGATTTTTCTTTTTTGGGCCTTTATTGGTTGGTTTGGGGCTTGTGGCTGAGTTTATCAAGCGGCGAGTCCCGTTGCCCTGGGAGTGGAACACCACAGGCCGCCTGAATGACGAGGAATACAGGAAATTAAAAATAGTATTTCCGGTTCTGTTATTGGCGTGTTGTGTCAATCCTGGGACTATTCATGGGGCGTTGTATCCCTTAAAGGTCTTTTTTCATTTGGCCCAGGAGAACAAGATATTTTTCCATCATATCCTGGAATTGCAAAAGCCTGTTGATGCCAAGACCATTTTCACTGATAAATATTTTCATTATAAGGTTTTGATCATTTTGTCTGCGGTTTCCTTTGTTTTTAACCGTCGAAAAATTGATATCAGCAGTCTTTTGATTTGGATTGTTTTCTTGCTGTTTTCTTTGGCGGCTATCCGTAACCTGATATATTTTGCGGTAGCTGCGTTTTTGGTCATCATGGTGAATGTTATTTCTATTTCATGGGAAACCCTGGTGCCCATACGCTTTACAGCCCCGAAATTTAAATTTATTACAGGGATTATGTGTAAAGCGATGATTATTGGCTGGATGCTCAATTTTGGGTTACAAATATCCAGTAATGGATATTTTGATTTTGACACCTTTCATCGTAAAAGCGAATTTCTGGGCATTTCAAAGCGGGTGTACCCTTATAAAGCCGTTGATTTTCTTATCCGGCAGAAAATCAATGGGAATTTCTTTAATGATTTTAATTCTGGCGCTTATTTATTAGGAAGGACAAGCCCTCATATTAAGGTTTTTATTGACGGCCGCACCGAGGTTTATGGGGCAGCCTTTTTTCAGGAGTATATGAAGATATGGCAGGAGGGTCAGGTTAAGACCTTCCAATCGTATGAGCGCAAATATCATATTACAGGCGCTTTTTTGAATAACACCAGACAACAAATTCCATCAGCGGTTCTTAAAATGTTTTACTCGTTTAAAAATTGGACAATGGTTTATCTGGATGAGGATGCGGTTATCTTTTTAAAACAGACCCCGCAAAATAAGGCTCTGATAGACCGTTATGCTGTGGATTTAAAGAAATGGAAGGTAAGGCCGCTTGATTTATTGGGCCTGGGGACAAGGCCTGTTGATCCGTATATTTTTACAAACAGGGCGTATATTTTAGAAACCTTAGGATTTGATGACGCGGCCCTCCTTGAGTGTAAGGAGGCGCTTAAGTTCTCTGCAGATTATGGTCCTGCGTACAATATCATGGGAAAGATTTATAACCGCAAAAAGGATTTTAAGAAGGCCTTTGAATATTGCCGATTGGGGGCCATGTACACCGGAGACCTTCAGACGAAGATAGGATTAGCCCAAGCTTATGAAGGTTTAAGGAATTTCCAGGGGGCTTTGGCGCAATACCAGAAGGTGTTGGACGCCTCTCCTCGAGACGTGTCTGGTTATTTTGGCAAGGCCCGTGTTTATGCCCAAATGGGTGAGGAGAAGAAGGCGTTGGATATGCTGCAGGCGGCATCTAAATTAGGAATTGAAGATAAGGTTGATGTTCAAAGAATTCATGATATTATAAATGACAAAAAAGGGGCTGCCCCAAAAAAGAAGCATTGAGAGGTTGTTATGCGAGATTTATTAACTTTTATTTTAGCAGGCGGAAAAGGCGAACGTTTGGATCCTTTGACCCGTGACAGGGCAAAGCCTGCGGTGCCGTTTGGGGGAATTTATCGCATCATTGATTTTGCGCTTTCTAATTGCGTTAATTCGGGATTACGCCGTATTTTTCTTTTGACCCAGTATAAATCATTTTCTCTTCAGCGCCATATCATTGAAGGGTGGAACATTTACTCTAATCAGTTAGGTGAATTTATAGATGTGGTCCCAGCCCAGCAGCGGATTTCAAGCGACTGGTATTTGGGAACAGCAGATGCTATTTATCAGAATTTAAACATGGTCGTGGATTATGCGCCCAAGTTTGTGTTGGTTTTAGCAGGTGACCATGTGTATAAAATGGATTACCGCAAACTGATAGAATTTCATATCAATAACAATGCAGACATGACTGTTGCCTGTATCATGATGCCCAAGAGTGATTCCATCCATTTTGGTGTTGTTGAGGTCAATAAGCAAAACATGGTCATTGGTTTTCAAGAAAAACCTGAAAAGCCAAAGACCATTCCGACCCATCCTGGCCAAATTTTTGGTTCCATGGGTATTTATTTGTTTAATGCGGATGTGTTAAAAAAAGAACTGGCTTTGGATGCCTCAAAGCCCGGGTCTGACCACGATTTTGGCAAGAACATTATTCCCCAGATGGTGGCGAAAAAGCTTAAAGTTTATGCGTATGATTTTGCCAAGGGCGAGCAGAAAGAGGCCTATTGGCGGGATATTGGGACACGTGATTCTTATTATCAAGCGAACATGGACCTTTGTGGAGCTCGTCCGAAATTTAACTTGTATGACAAGTCCTGGCCTTTGCGCACGTACCATCATCATTACCCGCCGTTAAGGTTTTATACAACGGGTCAGATGCATGGGACGATTATTGATTCCATTGTGTCAGGGGGTTGTATTTTGGAAAGTGTTCACATTGAGCATTCGGTGGTTTCCAGTAATGTGACCATCAGGGACGGTGTGGTGATTAAGAATTCTGTTATTATGGATGGCGTGACTATTGGGAAAGGGGCCCGAATCCAGGGGGCCATTATTGACAAGGATGTGGATGTTCCAGCTGGGAGCAAAATCGGTTTTGACAAGGCCTTGGATAAGAAACGCTTTGTGCTGACCACATCTGGCATCGTCATTGTTGCCAAAAAAACATCATTGTGATATTCTTCTAACTTATGATTATTCAACCAAAAATCCGAGGCTTTATCTGTACAACAGCACATCCTCAAGGGTGTGCCCGGCATGTTCAAGAACAAATCGCATATGTCAAATCGAAAGTGCCTATTACCCGTGGCCCTCAAAAGGTCCTGGTCATTGGCGCATCGACGGGCTATGGGCTGGCTTCCCGCATTACGGCGGCATTCGCCTCTCGTGCTTCAACCATTGGCGTCTTTTTTGAAAGGGCCCCGGAGGCCAAGCGTACGGCCACTGCGGGTTGGTATAATACAGCTGCTTTTGAAGCTGCTGCCCGTCAAGAAGGCCTGTATTCCAAAAGTTTTAATGGGGACGCGTTTTCTGATGATATGCGCCGTCAGGTGTGTAAGGCCATTAAGGAAGATTTAGGCCAGGTTGATTGTGTTATTTATTCGTTAGCATCTCCCAGACGAACAGATCCCAAGACAGGCGAGGTTTACAAATCAGTGCTAAAGCCTAAGGGCAAGGCCTATACGAACAAAAGCATTGATTTTGAGACCAATAGTATTTGTGAAGTGACCCTGGAAACAGCCAATGAAGAAGAAATTCGCCAGACGATTAAGGTCATGGGGGGGGAAGATTGGCAGATCTGGATAGACACCTTATCGAGCGAAAAACTCCTGGCTCCTCAATGCGTCACGGTGGCCTATTCTTACATAGGACCTGATGTGACAACGCCAGTTTACCGTAATGGAACTATAGGTGCTGCTAAGGATGACTTAGAAGCCACAGCCCTTGGGCTTGATGATAGGATGAAAAAACTTGGTGGCCGGGCTTTTGTTTCAGTTAATAAAGCCCTTGTGACGCAAAGTTCTTCTGCCATACCTTTTATCCCTCTTTATTTTGTGCTTTTGATGAAGGTGATGAAAGAAAAAGGCGTGCATGAAGATTGTATTCACCAAATATACCGCCTCATGAATGACCGCCTTTACAACAGTTATCCTTTAGACAAAATCCCGACAGATCCGACCGGGCGTATCCGTGTTGATGATTATGAGATGCGCGAGGATGTGCAAAGCGAGGTCGCCAAACTTTGGGAAATAGTGTCTAATGAAAACCTCAACAATATCGCTGATGTAAAAGGGTATAACAGCGATTTCCTCAAGCTTTTTGGTTTTGGTTTAAATGGTGTTGATTACAACGCAGATGTCAACCCGGATGTCCCTATTATGGGCGTCTCTTAAGACGACTGGTTTGTTGGGCAATAACTGGGATTGGATGGGTTCACACAGCTTGGATTACAGCCTGACTGATTGCTGGCGGTGCAATTTTGTGCCCCTGGAAGGACGATCGGGTTATTCGTGATGGTTAATTGAAATCCAGGGTTAGAAATATTTGTTGCTGTGCAAATGTAGCCGGAAGGGTCGCTGGTACAGGTGTAGTTGAATTGGGTATCAACGATACGGGAAGGCAGGTTTGTGTTAATATTGGCAAGATTGTTGCAGGGGGCAGTGCTTGTATCAAGGCAGAAGTTGCTGTAATTTTTAAAAAAATAGCTTCGTTGGGCTTGATAAATGGTCATTAAATTACTTTGGGCATTCTCACCAGCCCCCTGTTGCATGAAAGCATTATAGCTGGGAACAGCGAAGGCGGCTAAAAGCCCAATAATAACAAGGACCACCACCAATTCAATAATAGTAAATGCCTTTTTTAAAGTTGTTGGTTTTATTGGATTTAATACCATAGGAATTTCCTTAGTCTCCCTTTTTTAAGAGGAAGAAAAACCATTTCCCCCCTCTTTGCGAAGCGATTAAAGAGGGGGAAAGGGGGAGTTCTTTATAAAGTTCGCTGTAAGAGACTAGTTTAGATATATCACGATCATTTATAGAAATCAAGGCTCTTTATTTAAAAATGCTTCGGATTCTCGAAGATGAGGAATTCGCAGGGTCTTTTGCTGTTATTTTCAAACCGGTGAGTTAAAGTGCTCTTAAATGAAACTGAATCATAAAATCTTAACACATGCTTTTCTTCTCCCACAATACAGGTCATCGTGCCTTTTAAAACAAATATCAGTTTTTCATAGTTGCCTTCTGAAGGGCTTCTTTCGGAGGGCATTTTCTTCTTGGGTTCTAATCGAACAAGTAGTCCTAAAAAACTCCGTGTAGGGCTGCTGACAACCTTGGCAATAAATCCTTCCCCTCTTAATTCGTCCAGGCTATCCTTCCTTCTTATTATTTGTCGGTCTTCTAACTCTGTACCTTTGAGTAAGGTTGGGAGCCCCACACCTAAAGCATAGGCAATTTGCAGAATAGAAGAGAATCTTGCGGCTATATGTCCCTGTTCCATTCTGTATATGGTTCTATAGCTGATGGCTTTCTTTTCACCAAATATTTTGAGTATATTGTTTGAGACGTCCTGGATAGACAAATGCTTGCTTTCCCTAATATCTCTTATTTTTTCGTATAGTTTCATAACAATCTCCAGACAATAAATTATACCTTATTAATCTAACGTGTCAAGACATATTATACTCAATGGATTATATTAATGTCAATGTTAAGAAAAAATTATTTTAATTATTTAATATAAATTCACAACTTGTTTACTATCAATTATTTGTGTCGTATAAGAAATTGACATATATCATGTCACATGACTTGCACAATGTCATAACATGTGTTATATTTGTATCAGATAGGAGGAAAAGACATATGTTCATGGAGACCATAAATAAAGTAATTTTAACAAAATCAATAACATCGTTCCTATTATTAGCCATTGGTGGCTTTATTAAGCATCATAATAGAGAAGAAGCTCAAGATGATATGCCTGGGGATAATTTTCCATATGCGTTAATGTCCCGAAGAATTTAGGAAAGTGAGGTGGGTCATGAAAGTATTGTTGATTTTGAAAAATGACAAAGGACCAAGGCCAGGGATTGTAGTAGCTGTTTGCCCAAAGACATTTTCTGACAGGGTTGTTCCTTTATTAGAAAAGAATAAAGGGCAGGAGGCTTTTAATCTTCTGAAAAGAGAATCCATCCCTGAGTCGTATATACCTGCTGGCGATTGGTTCAAAAAATATGTTCCGACTCTGTTTGAAGGAGGGACAAATTAATATTTATTTAAGGCATCTTATATGGCTGGATAGGAGGTTTTTATGTCATTAGAAAAACCAAGAATACTTATTGTTGACGATGAGATTGATATTTGCACCTGTTTGCAGGGTTATTTTGAAAGAAGGGATTTTATAGTTTCAACAACAGGCAATGGTCTTGAGGCTCTTTCCATGTTACGTGTTTCAAAATATGATCTGGTGTTATTGGATTTGACCTTACCTGGTTTAAATGGAGGGAAGGTGCTTGAAGGTTTACGTGCAAATGATAAGGAAACCAAGGTCATCATTGTTTCAGGGAATGATGACGCTAAAGAGATTGCCAGGCTTTATAGTCTTGGGATTGAAGGGTATTGCTCAAAGCCTTTGATGCTTGAAAATCTGCTGGCAGCGGTTTATAAGGCAATAGGGATGCCAGGCGTTTGAGGCGCCGGTTGCGCTTGTTTTATAATCAAATATTATTTGACAAATAATCAATTATAGTTTACACTTCAAATAAATTTGTGAAAGATTCTGGAATAAGCAGGTTATGGAGGTTGGATAAAAAGTTAGGTTAAGATTACATCAAAAGAATAGGGTAAGTTAAAAAGAATAAAAAGAGAAAGGGCTATGATTATGAAAAGAATGGCATTGATGCTCATGGTTTTGTGTTGGCCAGGCAGTTTATGGGCTGCTACTTTGATAGCAAATAATGTACCGTACGTCTGTCAGGGAGGGGCAACGCCGCAAATGTGCAGTTCCAGTATAACAGCAACATCTGCTGGCAGTATTGGTATAGGGACAAGCGCGCCTCAATTTGCCTTGGATGTTCCTTCTTCAGCGCACTTTTTATCATTAAACCTAAATGCAACCTCTACTGGTGGGGCAAGTGGTTCTGATTTTTGGATAGGTCAAGGGGGTGCAAACGGCGGCAAAGATTTAGCTATTAATGGCGGGACTGGCACTACAACAGGAGGCATTGAATTTGATATTAATAATGCCGCCACCCTTTTTTTATCGCCGAATGGGGACATCTATAGCCCGCCTTCAGGCAACTGGTCAGACTATTCCGCAAGCTCGACTATTGTAGGATGGAGTTCAATTTCATCTTCCGTAATACTTACAAAGAAAATAGGGAAAATCGTATTTGTATACTTTAATATTTCCGGGACTAGTAATACAACAACTGTAACATTTACGTTGCCATACTCGTGTAATTCAAACTCTCTTTATTGGCCTAATGGAATATTGGCGACTACCGTAGATAGGAGTACTAATCTTTCTGTTCCTGGAAAATGTTATATGGGGCCAGGCAGTAATACCGTTGTTTGCGTATCATCGCCTATTGGTGGTGCATGGACTGCAAGTGGGACAAAAATAGTCCAAGGCCAATTTTGGTATCAATCAAGCTAAATTTTCTTATTCCCCCTCTTTAGTTAAAGAGGGGGTTAGGGGGAGTTTTTAAAAAGTTAGCTGTAAGGCGGTAAGTCCATTATTTGAAGTTTTTGTTGTGGTTAAAACTATTAACAATTTATACCAGGAGAAATCAGAATGAAGAAAATCACTTTAATAACAATTTTTTGCCTGCTGTTTAATTTTTCGCCGGTCTTTGCCATGAATCAGATAACCTGCAAAAGCAAGTCAGTCACCGCATTGAATCAAACAATCAAAGATCCGGCGTATTTTAATCAACTGTTTAATACGAATGATTGTGTGGTCATACAGGTTGCTGACCCGGCACCCTTGACGCCAGCAGCACAACAAGCTTTGATAAACACTCAAATGGCAGGTTTGCAGCAGTCCGCGCAAATTGATGCTCAAATGGACACGAATCGTAAAGCGTATATTGATGCTTTGATATCAAAGGACACGGCCAAGCAGCAAACAATCGCGGCAGCACAGTCACAACTGGCGGCCCAAAGAGCCCAAATACAGTAATACCAGGGCTTGTAAAAATAAAGAAATATCTGAATCGGGAGCGAGAATATGGTTAAAAATTTTTATACACTTGTAATATCTGCCGTGATTTTTATGGTTTTTGGTATGACCAGCTCATGGGCGACAATCATCAAGGATACTAGTGGCGACGTTATAACAGATACGAATAATAATCCTATTTCAGATACTAATCCATCAACGCCCATGGCGCCGGTTATCCAGAGTCAGCCTGCAAGTGTCACGGTGAGGGCACCCGCAACAGCGACTTTTACAGTTTCGGCAATAGGGTATCCTGTTCCTGCATATCAATGGATGCAAAAGGCTTCTGGGACATCTTCATTTGTGAATATCTCTGGGGCAACATCAAGTAGTTATACAACTCCGGCCACGACATTAGCCAATAGCGCAACTCAATACCAGTGTATCATCACTAATTCAGCAGGCAGTGTGACAAGTAATGCGGCGACTTTGACTGTTTATACGATACCCAATATTACAGCACAGCCGGCGAGTCAGACGGTTATAGCGCCTTTAACAGTGAGCTTTTCTGTGAGTGTGACAGGGGCGCCTTTGCTCACATATCAATGGATGCAGCAAGCCTCTGGGACAAGTGGATTTACACCCATTAGTGGAGCGACTAGTTCAACGTATGGTATGGCCTCAACAACATTAGCCATGAGCGCCAATCAGTATGAATGTGTGGTTTCCAATGCGGCAGGTTCAGTGACGAGTAGTCCCGCTATTTTGACCGTAAATCCATCAGCGCCCAATACACCAACGATGAATACACCAATAGCAGGGAATGGATTTGTGTCATTAAGCTGGACAACGGCCACAGGGGCAACCAATTATACTGTTCAATACGGCACATCAACCACATCGTCTCAAGTGATACCTCTTGGCAATGTGACAAGTTTTACAGTTACAGGTTTGAGCAATAATACAAGTTATAATTTTGCAGTTTTGGCTAGCAACATAGGCGGCAGCAGCGTTTATTCAAACGTGGTGTCTGCAACACCTGCCATAGTACCCATAACACTCTCCTATACCTATGATGATTTGAATCGTTTGACCAATGAACAAGGGATATCCAATGTTTTATATAGTTATGATGAGCTCGGCAATATTTTATCGGATTTTAATGCCGTGTCAGGCAGCGTTGATACAACTCTTCCCAGTATACCGCTTGGACTGACAGCCACTGTTTTAAATTCGCGTCAGGTTAATCTGACCTGGAATGCCTCAACAGATAATGTGGGGGTTTTTGGTTACATTATTTACAGGAATGGATATAAGGTGGCCACAACAACCTTGACGTCATTGACTGATTTGAACCTGGTATCTGCCACGACGTACAGTTATTTTATCCAAGCTATGGATGCGGCTGGTAATGTGTCAGGGGCCTCAACAACGGTCACGTTAAAAACGATATAGTTTGATGCAGAAAGGACATGTTATGGTTTTAATGAACAATAAAAGAATAAGAGGGATGTTTACAGGCTTATTTTTATTGGGCCTTGTATTTTTCACGCTAGATGCTCAGGCCAATCTGCCCATGCAAACAAAGAGTATTAAGGCTTCTAACATTTTGCCTCAAACGGCGGTCCAGAAATCTATTTTCTCTACTGGCGGTTTAGTCAATACATCTTCATTGGCCTCATCGATACAATCATCCAGTTACTTAAAATCATCATATACAGCAGCAGTATCCATGAAGTCTAGTTCTGCGCTGAATGTTTCAGCAATGGCATCGTCTACCTCAACACCAACCACGTTAATGCTTAATGCCGATGAAGTCGCTGATTTAGCAAGGGCATTAAATTATGACCCTCTTAAAATATTCAATTATGTTTATAACAACATTAATTATACCCCTTATTTTGGCGTACAAAAAGGGGCCCCACAAACGTTAATAGACAAAAATGGTAATGATTTTGACCAAGCGGTATTGTTGGCTGCTTTATTAAAGGATTGTCCAAGCTCATCTGGGGTGACATCGGTTAATTATGTTCTTGGTATCATGACGATGCCCTTAAGCGGTTTGGCTAATTGGTTGAATGTGGATGCGGCATTTCCATTAGTACAACAGATTTTAAATAATAATGGTATTCCTAATGGTAATGCGAATACCACTAATAATACTTTAGACGTGGTAAGGTTATGGCTGCAAGTCACTATTAATGGAAAGACGTATGTTTTAGACCCTGCTTATAAGCAGTATAGTTATAAAATAGGTATCAATATTCCCCAAGCAATGGGTTATACCCAGTCCGGGCTTTTAAGTGCCGTGAATTCGGGTGCTACTATAGCGAGTAATTATGTCCAGAATTTAAATGAAACAGCCCTGCGGAATTTATTGGCCAGCTATTCCAATAATTTAATTGCAACGATGAGAAGTCAATATCCTAACGCCCAAACCAGTGATATCCTGGGCGGCCGCAGTATTCAACAAGTGCTATTAAAGAGCCTTCCTGCAGCTTTGCCATTTGTAACCTCTAACACTTCAACAGCAACGAGTATCCCTAATACGTTTGATACCCTTGTAGAGATTAAATATGACGGTATAGATATTACGTTGCCATCATTATTATTTACAGGGAAACGGTTCATGCTTCATTATCTTGTTTCAGGGACGACTTGTCAGCCATTTTTTACGGTGGATGATGGGATGGTGTCAGACAGTAGTGGCAAGGCTGTTTTAGGCACATCGATTGCTTTGGGCACAACAGGCAATATGACGATGACCGTTACACATCCATACTCAGGTAACGGTACAAATCCATTTATTTTTACCTCTAATTATATTGTCAGCAGTGGTTCAACCTATTCGATAATTTCAGATTTTGGGGGAGGGGTGGGAGATGCCCTTATTAAGAAAAGGCAACAAATCTTAAACGAGGCATTAGTCTTTGGCGATTCCAATAATCCATACGTTGTCCAGGATGAAACCCTTAATATCATGGGCCTGACCTATTTAAAAGAGAAGAGGGCGACGCAAGATATTATTGCAAAATTGTCAGGAATGGCCCCTGTTTATTTACACAGTATAGGAAGAATCGCGCAGGAGTCTAGTTATTACATTGATATAGCAGATAATACATCGACTATTTCAGCGCAGCATACAGGCATGGATAATACGGTGCCTGCATCTTTTGCAGGTGCCGGCTTTGATAGTGCTTATGAGGTTGGTATGATGCAGCAGATGTCGCCTCCTTCTTTTCAAGGGATGTCCACGGTCCATGTGCTTGAATTGGCCATTAGTCAAGGTCAAAAGATTTATGCGGTAAACAGTGCTAATTTGGCTCTGATACAGCCGCTGCTTAGTAACTATAACGCGACTGATATAAGTGAAATCCAGGGTTGGGTCAATGCAGGCAACACGGTTTATATACCTGCTAATGGATTAATAACCGTTGGGAATTGGCAGGGGCCGATATATTTAATAGTAGGGCAGAGCTCTCAATCTATATCTGAAGTGTATGCGATGGGTGATGATTGTTTTTGCGGTGAAGATGTGGTGGCAAACCAGAAGGTGAGCACTTCAACCGTTGTGAGTGTTAATCAGGCTATTTTGCCCGCCTTAAATCAAACCATCCAGACAGAAACAGCCAATGAGCCTGTAGATATGACAACAGGCGGGTTTTTGCATGATCATTTAGACCTTGCGTTGGGTGGGGCTGCGCCATTAGGCTTGTCTTTTTCAAGACATTATCTGAGCACCTCTAATTTAATAACCACAGCGTTGGGTAATGGCTGGGAACATAATTATGATATTCGCCTGACCCAGCAAAGTGATGTGGACCCTGTTTTAGGGTTAAGGGCGCCTGTGGAAGCCGCAAGCCTTATAGTAGCCGCGTATACTGTTTTTGATATTTTAAATGCCCAGAATAACGCGGATGGATGGATGACTGCGGCCCTTATCCAAAAATGGGCTACAGATCAGATGTATAACAATTCCATTAATGTCAATATAGGCCAGAAGGTGTTGACCTATATTAAGCTTCCTGATGGCTCGTATGCAGCGCCTCCTGGCGTGACGGTGTCTCTTATTAAAAACAGTAATGGCACCTTCAAGCTTCAAGACCGGATTGGCTCTGTGATGAATTTTAATGCTAATAATCAGGTCAGTAGTATCCAGGATGTTGATGGCCATACAATGACGTTTACTTATAACAGCAGCAATTTATTAAGCAGCGTTACTGACCAATTTGGCAGAACCTTGAATTTTGCATATAACGGTAATGGATTATTGACCGCAGTTACTGATTCTGCAAGCCGCAGTGTGTCTTTTGGGTATGACAGTAATAGTAATTTAACCAATTATACGGATGCCACGGGTAAGCCTTGGAGTTATGGGTATGACGGCAACCTGCGCATGACAAGTATCACTAATCCGTTGGGAACTAAGGCGGTCACTAATACCTATAATGCCCAAGGGCAGGTGATAACCCAATTAGTGCCCAGGCAAGGGGGGACTCAAGCAACATACAATTTTTATTTTAATGGTGTTAATAACGCGATACAGGACCCTTATGGTAACCTGACTACTTATAATCTGGATAATATAGGACGGACAATTTCTGTTACAGATGCGCTAGGGGATACAAGTGCTGTAACGTATGATGGCCAAAATCATGTGGTCAGCGCCATTGACCCTTTAGGTCATATTATCAATTTTACCTATGACGGGAATAATGACCTTATTAATATTCAGTATGTTCTCAATGCGAGTACGACGAATACATACACGTATGGTTATAACTTGGCGTTTGATTTGACAAGCATCACAGGCCCGTTGAGTGATTCAACGACGTTTAGTTATGACTCAAAGCATCATTTGTTACAGAAGACAAGCCCGTTAAGTGCCAGTACTTGCTTAACGATGTCCTTTAGTTATTTGACTAATGGTTTTTTAAGTACAATGACAGACCCATTGGGTTATGTCACGACCTATACCTATGATGCCTATGGCAACCCATTAACAGCTAAGACAGGCGCTCATCCAGTTATTACG